>NZ_JAKUMO010000027.1:0-75886 GCF_037026475.1 Ensifer sp. MJa1
GGCGTAAGCCAAGGCCCCCTTCTTTCTCTCCGACAAAACAACCCGAACAAAAATGCCTGCCCCAAAAACAAAAAACCGCCGAAAATATCGACGGGTTTGTCAGCGGTCTGAGGCCGGGACATGATGTCCCGGCCTCTTTCTGTTTGGGCTGTCTTGAGCTCAGGCGAGCAAAATCGGTCCTAACGAGCGATTGCGACCTGTGCGGCCTCTTCGGCCTCATCCTTGCGTTTACGGATCTCGTCCGTCCTGTCGACCAGCTTGCCGACGATGTCATAGAGGGCATCGAGTTCTTCGTCGTCGAGCGCCGAGAAAATCTCTTCGAGCAGTTGCTTGCGTGGGTGCTCCGCAGCCTCGAGCACGATGCGACCCGTTTCGGTAATCGAGACGATCTTGGCGCGTCTGTCTTCGGGATCCGGCTTGCGCATGACCAGGCGGTCACGTTCAAGGCCATCGATGGCTTCAGTGACCGTGCGCGGCGCAAAGTTGAGCGCGCAGGCGATATCGGTCGAGCGACAGGGACCGAGCTTGCTCAGGAAGAAGAGGAACTTGCTGCGGGCAAGCGATACGCCTTCCTCTGTCATCGACTCGTTCACCAGCCGGTGAACCCGGTGGTAAAGCTCGAACAGTCTATCGGAAACTTCGAATGTCTTCTTCATGATCGTCGTTGGAATTTCATGAGGTGCCATGTGAAATGGCAGTAACATTAGTGATAGTTACAATTACCACATTTGTCGACAGAAACCTCGGGCGTTTCACGGTAAGCCCGGTGCCAACAAAGAAACGGCCGCCATTTCTGACGGCCGTTCTCATAGATAATCTCAGATTTTTCTAGCCCGGCGGCGTGCCGGTTGACGTGTCAGGCCGCCCAACGCGACGAGCCCGACGGCGCGTAGCCCTGCCCAGCAGTCTCGACCAGTGTGAAGCGGGCGATCAGTTCGCGCAGACGGCCGGCTTCCTGAGCGAGCGTTGCACTTGCCGCATTGGCTTCCTCGACCATCGCCGCGTTCTGCTGGGTCACCTGGTCCATCTGGTTGACGGCGGTGTTGACCTCGGAAAGCCCGGCGGATTGTTCCTGTGCCGAAACCGCGATCGCGTCCATGTGCTGGTTGATCGTGACGATGAAGCCTTCGATCGTGCGAAGCGCTTCGCCGGTTTCGCGCACGAGCCGCACGCCGCTTTCGACTTCGACGGCGGAGTTGCGGATCAGATCCTTGATCTCCTTGGCCGCATTGGCCGAGCGCTGGGCCAGTTCGCGTACTTCCTGAGCGACGACGGCGAAGCCCTTGCCGGCATCGCCGGCGCGAGCGGCCTCAACGCCGGCATTGAGTGCCAGAAGGTTGGTCTGGAAGGCAATCTCGTCGATGACGCCGATGATGTTCGAGATCTGGTTCGACGAATGCTCGATCCGGCCCATGGCGTCGACGGCACCCGACACGATCGCGCCGGATTTGCGCGCGCTTTCGTTTGCCTGGCCGGCGACGACGCGGGCCTCGTTGGTGCGCTTCGAGGAGTTGCCGACATTGACGGTGATCTGGTCGAGCGCGGCTGCCGTCTCTTCGAGCGACGCTGCCTGCTGCTCGGTCCGACGCGACAGGTCGTCGGCGCTCTGGCTGACTTCGCGGGCGCCGCTGTCGATGCTGCCGGAGCTCGCCGAAACGGCAGCAAGCGTGTCGGCGAGCTGGGCGACGGCCTGGTTGAGGTCGTGGCGAAGCTCCTCGAAATCGAGCGCGAAAGGCTCGTGGAGCTGAAAGGCGAGATCGCCGGAGGCAAGTCGGCGAAGGCCGCCGGCAAGACCCGCCGTCGCCTGTTGGAGGCGACGCTGGGCCGCAGCTTCCGCTTCCTCGGTAACGCGCACGCGCTCGGCTTCCGCCCTGGCGCGCTGCGCCTCGGCATCGGCTTCGAGGTGCTGGTTGGAGATCGCCGCCTGGCGGAAGACTTCGACCGCGCGCGCCATCTCGCCGATTTCGTCCTTGCGGGCACCATAGGGGATGCTGCTGTCGGTGTCGCCTTCGGCAAGCCGGGCCATCGAGCGGGTGATCACCTGGATCGGGCGCGCGATACCACGAACGGCATAGAGGATGGCGCCGAGCACGATGACGGCGGCAAGCGCAATCACGCCAATCTCGATCATGCGGATCTGGTGATGTGTTGCCGAGCTTGCGGCAACGGCTGCGTCCGCACCCGCGACGTTGATCGCGCGCATTTCCTTGATCGCCTCGTCGACTTTCTGCTCGGTCTCGCGCATCTCGACCTTGAAGACGCTCTGTGCCTTCATGTTCTCGAGATTGTTGGAAAGCTTGACCATGCCGTCGGCGACGGAGAGATAGGCTTGATATGTGGCCTGTACCTTTTCCAGCGCCGCCTTGTCGGCATCGGTGACCATCAGGGCCGAATACTCGTCCGCCAGCTTGTTGAAGCCGGCCACGGTATCGCCGATGACCTTTTCCGCCGCCTTCTTCTCGAACGGTGTCAGCGAGATCAGGTGCCGCGCAAACGCCATGCGCGTGTCGGAGAGCTGCGTTTCGAGCGCGCGCGAAAGCGAAACCCTGGGCAGCCAGGTGGTCGCGATCTCGTTGTTGCGCTCGTTCATCATCTTGATGCCGCCGAGCGAGGCGACGGCGAGTGCGGTGACGATGGCAGCCACCACGAGGAAAAGGGCAATGAGCGTGTGCGATATCTTGAGCCGTGACATAGGTTCCCCCCGGAAGGACGGCCGTCCGTAAAACAATACTTGATTGAAGTCGTTCCGGCTCTTGATCGTCATGAAGGAGCGGACGCCGAAGCAGGAATCATTCCGGTGCCTGGATGCGCGTGGAACGCAGCCGGCGAAAACCTAGCGAACAAGATGTTACAAAAGCCCTAATCGATTAAAATGAGTATAATCTGATATTTGCAGGTACTTGAGCGCTCGCGGCGACGACATGATTTCCGAAGTCTCCTTGAGATTTTCTGTATTAGGCTGCGCTTTACTTGCGCGGACTTAAATAACCGGCGGTGTGAAGAGTGCATCCGCACGTGGACGAAGGTCGGTCGCAGATTGACGAGCGGCGATTCGCCGGGCCATGGTCGGCCATGCCTTTCCGCTTCGTCCACACCGCAGACCTTCATCTCGATTCGCCCCTCCGCAGCCTTGCCCTCAGAAATGCCGATCTGGCCGAGATCGTGCGTGGTGCTTCGCGACGTGCCCTGGTCAAGATCGTCGATCTCTGCCTGTCCGAGCAGGTGGACGCGCTGTTGATTGCCGGTGATCTCTATGATGGCAGCCAGACGTCGATGAACACGGCGCTGTTTCTCGGGCGGGAACTGCGCCGGCTCGACGAGGCCGGAATCCGGGTCTTCATCATTCGTGGTAATCACGACGCCCAGTCACAGGTCACCAATGAACTGACGCTGCCACCCTCGGCACATGTCTTCAAGGGCAGGGCCAAGCCGGTTCTCGCCAAGCTGCTCCCAAGCGGTCGTGAGGTCTATGTGCACGGCGTCAGCTTCGCGCAGCCGCACGCGCCGGAAAGCCTGCTGTCTGCCTTCCAGCCGCCCATATTGAGTGCCGTGAACATCGGCATGTTGCATACGAGCCTTGCCGGTGCTTCCGGCCATGATCTCTACGCACCCTGCAGCGTCGCCGACCTTGGCGCGCACGGCTTCGACTATTGGGCACTCGGCCACATCCATCAGCGGCAGGTTCATGCGCTAAGGCCCCTCATTGTCATGCCGGGCATGCCACAGGGGCGCGACATCAACGAAGCTGGCGTCAAGGGTGTCACGCTCGTAACCGTCGAAGACGACGGCCGGATCGGCATTGCCGAGCAACCGATCGGGATTGCCAGCTTCGAGCGCCTCGATGTCGAGCTTTCGGCCTGGTCCGAGTGGCGCGATATGCTCGACGGCGTGAAGCAGGCACTTCTTCGGGTCTGTGATGTGGCGCCTGCCGAAAACGTCATATTCCGCCTGACGCTCAGCGGCGCAACACCGCTCGCCTGGCGCCTGCGCCGCGATGCGGACCTGCTGCGCGGTGAACTCGACAATATCGCGGCCGGCATCGCCGGCTGTTGGATCGAGAAGGTTGAACTCGCCTGCCGGGTGCCGGAGGCGGAACGATCTGGCGCCCTTGATCCAGTCGATGAACTCGCAGCTTTGGTCCAGTCCGACGTCCTGACGGCCCATGGTTTTCGCCAGGAGGTCCGGGCGGCGGTTGAAGATCTGCTGCAGCAATTGCCGCCTGAATTGCGCCAACTGCTTGCACCGGACGAAGAGGCGGTCGAGCGACTGTCCTTCGACGCCGGCGCTTCGGGCAGCGCCGATGTGCTCGCCCATCTCCATGGCGGCGAGGGGACGCATTGATGCGCCTGCGCGTGCTTGACCTCGTTCGCTACGGCAAGTTCACCGACCGTCGCCTCGATTTTGGTGACGCTGTCGCGGGCTTCCCCGATTTGCATATCGTCTACGGGCCGAATGAGGCCGGCAAGTCGACATTGTTTTCGGGCTTCCTCGATTTGCTGTTCGGCATCGAGCATTCGAGCCCCTACGGCTTCCTGCATCCCTACCAGACGATGCGGGTCGGCGGCACGATCGAGGCGGCCGGACGGTCGCATCGGGCGTTCCGGATCAAGCGCAAGACGAACGCCCTCGTTGGCATCGATGAGCAGGTTCTGCCGGACAACCTCTTTTCCGGCGCGCTTGGGGCAATCGATCGCGATACCTACCAGATGATGTTCTCGCTCGATGACGAGAGCATCGAGAAAGGCGGCGAGGCGATCCTGAAAAGTGAGGGTGAGCTCGGGTCGCTCCTGTTTTCCGCAAGCTCGGGCCTCCCGGACAGCGCCGCCATCCTTTCAGGCTTGCGTGCCCAGGCTGACACCTTCTATCGGCCCCAGGCGCGCAAACACCAGCTCGCCGAACTCAAGGCAGAACTGGACGGCCTGAGAGCGCAACGCAATGCGCTCGACGTCAATGCGCGCGAGTACGCTCAACTGCGCAAGACGTGGACGCAGGCGCGTGAACGCCACGAGGAAGCAATTTCGCGCCGGGTCGCGCTCAGGGTCGCGCGCGACCGCTTGCGAGCCGAGATCGAAGCACTACCACACTATGGGCGGCTCAAGGTTCAGCGGGCAGAGCTTGCGAGCGCACCGGCTCTGCCGGCGGCGCCCGACGAATGGATGACAGAGCTGCCGGCGCTGCAACGCCGTGAAGCGGAAATCGAAGTCCGGCTGCGGCAAATCGAGAGCGAGATTGCCCATTGCCGCGATGCGCTGGAAGAGGTGCCGCTCGACAGCGAGGCGCTGTGCCTGGCGGAGCGTTTGGCGGCGCTGCAGGAAAAAGCGCTCGATGCCCGCTACGTCACGGCGGCGCGTGACATGCCATCCAGGCTGGAGGAACTGGCGAGAACGACAACCGAACTGACCGTCTGCCTCTTGCGCCTTGGCGAACCGACTGACCGTGACCCTGTCTCATTGTTGCTGCCGGCGGCGACCGCCGCGCGACTGCAGGACTTGGCCCGGCGGCATTCGGCGCTTGACGAGCGACTGGCGTCGGCACGGCAGGAGGCAGAGCGTGCAGCCGAGGCACGCCGTGAGGCCGAGCGCGAACTGGCGCGTCTGCAGGGGGAAGGCGATGGCGCGGATATTTCCGGGCTTGCCGATCTGCTGCCTCTGCTGCGGCGGAGCGATTGCCTTGTGCGCCAGCAGGCGACCCGCCAGTCGATCGAACGGCTGGAGGCGGATCTAGCCGATAGGCTGCTGCTCCTGAGGCCCTTTGCTGGCAGCGCCGATGATCTCGTTCGGCTTTGCGTTCCGGCGCCCGGCACGCTCGAAGCCTGGCGCAAGACGATCGCGGCCAACGAGGAGCGACAGTCGCGCGTGGCTGACCGCATCGCCAGCGAGAGAGAGCTGCTGGCCGCAGAAGAGGCACGGCTGGCTGAACAAACGCTCGCGGGCAGCGCGCCGGACGACGCGGCGTCGGCAACGTTTCGCCGTCGTCGCGACGAGGCCTGGCTCGAGCACAAACGCCACCTGGACGCTCAGACCGCATCTGCCTTTGAAGCGGCAATGGGCGAAGACGACAGGGCCTCCGCCCTTCGCCTTGCCGACACGGCGCGGCTGGCCGACATGCGTGGCCTGTCCCTTGCGATCGCCGAACGGCGTGCCCGTCTGGAAGTGCTGCGGCAGCAGGAAAGCCAGTGCAACGCCGATGCGTCGAAACAGGCGCAGGCTCTGGAGGCTGCGGCTACGGCGTGCGGCTTACCTAACGTGATGACCTTGCCGCCGCTGGAAGCATGGCTTGCCGCCCGTGTCGTTGCCCTCGATCTTCGCGCACAGTTGCGCAGCCTGCGCCAGGAGTTCGTGCGGGCGCGTGCCGACGAGGCTGAAGCGGTTGATCGACTGCGCGATGAACTGGCCGGCATCGGTGCTCAGGAAAGGCTGCCGGACCGCCTCGACCGCCTTCTGATCGTCGCCGAGCACGCTCTCGCCCAGGCCCAGGCCAATCGCGGTGCGCGCGACGCCGCGGTCGATGTGGCGAAGCGGGCCTCCGTTGTTCTCGAAAGCCGGCGCACGGCCCTGGAGGCAGCCGAGGGTGAAATGACCCTTTGGCAGGCGCAATGGCAGGATCTACTGTCGCGGAGTTGGTTTGGTCAACGTGATGCGGTGTTGGTGCCGGAGCAGGTGGGACCGATGTTGGCCGTGCTGCAGGACCTCGACAAGCTCGCTCAGCGCAAGGCTGACCTCGACTATCGCATCGCCGGCATGCGCAAGGATCAGGCGGCGTTCGAGCAAGCTATTGGAGATCTCGCCGTGGCATCGGCGACGACCGATACACTTGCAATCTTCGCCGCGCTGAGGGCCCGTGTCGAGACGGCGGAGCGACAGGCCGATCGTCGGGCGACTTTCGCCTCGGAGCTTGCGCGCCTGGAGGAAGAGCAGCGCACCGTAAGTGCAGAGCAGGAACGTCACCTGGCGCGACGCCGTCTTGTGATCGAGTTTTTCGCTTGCGAAACGCTCGACGAAGCCATCCGGCAGTTCGAGGTGGCCCGCGAACAGCAACGCCTGCGGCAGAGGATTTCCGAATCGGAGTTGGATCTGGCCGCCCGGCTTGGCCTCGCCGAAATCGGCCACGCAGAAGCCTTGTTAGCGGCGCTCGACGAGGCGGCAGCACGGTTGGAGCTCGCGCGGCTTGAAGCGTCGCTCGAAGAAAGCGACAGCGACGTCAGTGAACTGCATTCGGATATGCGGGAGAAGGAGCGTGCACTCGACGATGTCGAAGGCGAGGACGTCGTCGCCGAGCTTGATCAAAAGCGGCGAACATTGTTGCTCGACATCGAAAGCAGGGCGCTTTCCTATCTCCGGCTGCGCGCCGGTGTGATCGCTGCCGAGACAGCCCTTCGGCTCTTTCGCGAGCGGCACCGCAGCGCCATGATGCGCCGCGCCTCAGAAACGTTCAGCCGGATCAGCGGCGGGGAGTATTCCGGCCTTTCGGCACAAGCGGACAAGGGGCAGGAATTCCTGATTGCCAATGCCGCAGCCGGTGGCTCCAAGCTTGCCAGGGACCTTTCGAAAGGCACGCGTTTCCAGCTTTATCTGGCGCTGAGGATCGCCGGCTATCACGAAATTGCCGCGGCACGCGAATCGCTGCCCTTCATCGCCGATGACATCATGGAGACATTCGACGACGGCCGTGCGGGCCGGGCTTTCGAGCAGATGGCGGAGATGGCCCGCGTCGGCCAAGTGATCTATCTCACCCACCATGAACATCTCTTGGACATTGCCCGCGCTGCCTGCCCGAATGTAATGATCCACAGGCTATGATGGGGCGCGGGGGCGATTGACGGTCTGCCGTTGCCGTCAACGGGCCGTCGAATAGAACCGGAGGAACGAGAGATGGACATCATACCCAGTGGATCGAGACCGTCGATGCGCGCGCCGGCTGAGTACTTCACCGGTTCGGTTCGACAGGATCCGGTGATCGAGGCGGCCGATCCGGCGCGGATCCGTGCTGTCAGCGTCACCTTCGAGCCTGGCGCCCGCACGGCCTGGCATACACATCCGCTTGGCCAGACGCTGATTGTGACTGCCGGGCGGGGCCTGGCCCAAAGCTGGGGCGGCCCGGTGCGTGAGATTCGCGTGGGCGATGTCGTCTGGTTCCCGCCTGGGGAAAAACACTGGCATGGCGCGGCACCGGATACGGCGATGGTTCATCTCGCCATCCAGGAGGCGCTCGACGGCAAGGCCGTGGACTGGCTGGAACACGTCAGCGACGAACAGTATCGCGGCGCCTAGGACACCGGACAGAATCATGCCGACGGCAAATGCGATCGGTTCTTGGTGGAGAAGGCTGGTTGCTGATGCCGGGGTAGAGGAGCCGCTGCCTGCGCGCGACTCGTGCACTGTCAGTGAGGAATGACCTTCGGCAGAGCTGCGAGCTGTTCTCGGGCCAATTCCTGTGGTTGCCGCAAACGCAAAGCGGCTCCGGCGATATGAAGTCGCCATTCTTCAGGATCGATTGAAAGGAGAAGGAAAATGGTGGGCGATGAGAGACTCGAACTCCCGACATCCTCGGTGTAAACGAGGCGCTCTACCAACTGAGCTAATCGCCCTTCCGCGTTTGGACCGGATCAGTCCGCCGCGTCGGTGGCCGTGATCTAGGCGTAACCGAAAAAAACCGCAAGAGCATTTGTATCGTTTTTATGATTTTTTTTGTTGGCCGTCGCGCGACGGCCTGAATTGCCGGGGTTTTGCGCTTGTGGACAAAATGAGCGGATCGCAGGCCGGTGCGGACCGGTGGGGGAGGGAGGGCAAAAGAGATCGGGAATCGGGATGCGTGTACGCGCGCTGGAGATAGGCGTCGATCGGGAAAGGGGAGGTCGAGGTGGTGACGGGGTCGTTGCTCTATTCCGATTTCGATCGTTTTATTTGCCCTGTGGATCAATTTTCATTCCGTCACGGATTTGTCTTCAAACACGCTTGACACCCCAATCCGAACCGCTTAGTTAGCCGCTCATCGAACGGCGCTGCTGCTCGATGCGGGGCGGAAACGCCTCAACCAAGTCAAGATGATGCGGGTGTAGCTCAGTCGGTTAGAGTGCCGGCCTGTCACGCCGGAGGTCGCGGGTTCGAGCCCCGTCACTCGCGCCACTCTTGATCTGGTACTGCCAAGGCATTCTCAATGGAGGCCGATGGTGGTAAAAATGACCATTCGTGGTCAAGATGCGCGGGTGTAGCTCAGTCGGTTAGAGTGCCGGCCTGTCACGCCGGAGGTCGCGGGTTCGAGCCCCGTCACTCGCGCCATTTTCTCTTTTCCTCCTTCTGTTCGTCTGCGATCCGGTGGGTCGCATTGTGCGCTGCGGCAATCTGTCTCGTACCGCATTGTTTTACGGTAAAGTCCACGCCGGCCGGCAAATCCGCGCTTTGTCGTCACCCTCCGTTTGATCCTGCGTCGTGAACCGGTTTAAATGGCCCTTGAAGGCTTGCGCGCGGGCGCGGGCTGCGCTAACCACTCCGGCGTTGCAACATATTTTTCGGCCTGCGAGATTTGTTGTTCTGGCGCTCTCCCATGCGCCCTCCGCAGGCAGGGACGGATAACAATGACTGAACTTCTCGGTTCCTACGTTCCGATCGCGATTTTCATTGGAATCGCATTGGTGATCGGTCTGGCGCTTCTGATTGCTCCCTTCGCCGTCGCCTTCAAGGCACCTGATTCGGAAAAGCTGTCGGCCTACGAGTGCGGCTTCAATGCGTTCGACGATGCCCGCATGAAGTTCGACATCCGCTTCTATCTCGTGTCGATCCTCTTCATCATCTTCGATCTAGAAGTTGCCTTCCTCTTCCCGTGGGCGGTCTCGTTCCATGAACTGGGCTGGTTCGGCTTCTGGTCGATGATGGTCTTCCTCGGCGTGCTGACGATCGGCTTTATCTATGAATGGAAGAAGGGAGCGCTGGAATGGAACTAGCAGCATCCGGCACCACGCTCGTTGCGCCCAAGGCCAAGGGGATCATCGATCCCTCGACCGGCAAGCCGATTGGCAGCAATGACGCATTCTTCGGCGAGATCAACAATGAGCTCGCCGACAAGGGTTTTCTGGTCACCTCGACCGACGAACTCATCAACTGGGCCCGTACTGGCTCGCTGATGTGGATGACCTTCGGTCTCGCCTGTTGCGCGGTCGAAATGATGCAGATGTCGATGCCGCGCTACGACGTGGAGCGCTTCGGCTTTGCGCCGCGCGCCTCACCGCGTCAGTCCGACGTCATGATCGTCGCCGGCACGCTGACCAACAAGATGGCGCCCGCACTCCGCAAGGTCTATGACCAGATGCCCGAGCCGCGCTACGTCATCTCGATGGGCTCCTGCGCCAATGGTGGCGGCTACTACCACTATTCCTATTCGGTTGTTCGCGGCTGTGACCGCGTCGTTCCCGTCGACATCTACGTGCCAGGCTGTCCTCCCACGGCAGAAGCGCTGCTTTACGGCGTGCTTCTGCTGCAGAAGAAGATCCGCCGGACCGGCACGATCGAGCGCTAAGGGCAGGGGGTCTTTGATATGAGTGAAGCCCTGAACGAGCTTGCGTCCTACCTGCGCGAAACGCGCGGTGCGCTGATCTCCGACGCATCACTGAACTATGGCGAACTGACGCTGACGACCACGTCTGCGAACCTCATCGCGCTGCTCACGTTCCTGCGCGACGACGTACAATGCGCCTTCGTCAACTTCGTCGACGTCTGCGGCGTCGACTGGCCGCAGCGGCCGGACCGCTTTGATGTGGTCTACCACCTGCTCTCGCCGCGCCAGAACCTGCGCGTTCGCGTCAAGGTCTCGACCGGCGAGAACGAGCCGGTTCCGTCGGCAACGCCGGTCTATCCGGGCGCCGATTGGTTCGAGCGCGAAGCCTACGACATGTATGGCATCCTGTTTACCGGCCATCCGGACCTGCGTCGCATCCTGACGGACTACGGTTTCGAAGGATACCCGCTACGCAAGGACTTCCCGGTCACCGGTTTCGTTGAGGTGCGTTACGACGACGAAGCCAAGCGCGTCGTCTACGAGCCCGTCGAACTGAAGCAGGAATTCCGCAACTTCGACTTCCTCTCTCCCTGGGAAGGTACGGATTACGTCCTGCCCGGCGACGAGAAAGCGAAAGCACGCTGAGACTTAGTGGCCCGCGGTAGCCGCCCCGAGCGGCTGCCGTCCGGCCTGGAGCAATCGGTATGACCGAACATAACGTCCGCAATTTCAACATCAACTTTGGCCCGCAGCATCCGGCGGCGCACGGCGTTCTTCGTCTGGTGCTCGAGCTTGATGGTGAAATCGTTGAGCGTGTCGATCCGCATATCGGCCTGCTGCATCGCGGCACCGAAAAGCTGATCGAGACCAAGACCTATCTGCAGGCCGTGCCCTATTTCGACCGCCTCGACTACGTGGCGCCGATGAACCAGGAGCATGCCTACGCGCTCGCGATCGAGAAGCTGACGGCAACAGAGGTGCCGATCCGCGGCCAGCTCATCCGCGTTCTTTACTCGGAGATCGGCCGTATCCTGTCGCACCTCCTCAACGTCACCACCCAGGCCATGGACGTCGGCGCGCTGACGCCGCCGCTCTGGGGCTTCGAAGAGCGCGAAAAGCTGATGGTGTTTTATGAGCGTGCCTGTGGCGCGCGCATGCACTCGGCCTATTTCCGTCCGGGCGGCGTCCACCAGGACCTGCCGCATGAACTGGTCGAAGATATCGGCAAGTGGATCGATCCGTTCCTGAAGACCGTCGACGACATCGACGAACTGCTCACCGGCAACCGCATTTTCAAGCAGCGCAACGTCGACATCGGCGTCGTCAAGCTCGACGACGCCTGGGCCTGGGGCTTCTCGGGCGTCATGGTGCGTGGCTCGGGCGCTGCGTGGGACCTGCGTCGCTCGCAGCCCTACGAGTGCTACTCGGATCTCGAATTCGACATTCCGATCGGCAAGAACGGCGACTGCTTCGACCGCTACCTGATCCGCATGATCGAGATGCGCCAGTCGGCGCGCATCATGCGCCAGTGCGTCGATCGCCTGCTCGGCGATGCCAAGGTTGGCCCGGTTTCGTCGCTCGACGGCAAGATCGTGCCGCCGAAGCGTGGCGAGATGAAGCGTTCGATGGAAGCGCTCATCCACCACTTCAAGCTCTACACCGAAGGCTATCACGTGCCGGCCGGCGAAGTGTACGCCGCCGTCGAAGCGCCGAAGGGCGAGTTCGGCGTCTATCTCGTCTCCGACGGCACCAACAAGCCCTATCGCTGCAAGATCCGTGCGCCGGGTTACGCACACCTCCAGGCGATGGATTTCCTCTGTCGGGGACACCAGCTTGCCGACGTCTCGGCCGTGCTGGGCTCCCTCGATATCGTGTTCGGTGAGGTGGATCGCTGATGCGCCTCGCGCCCCTGGCCACGCTCGCCTTCATCGCGCTTGCCTCCACCGCGTCCGCGCAGGAATCGGTCGATAGCAGCACGACGTCGGGCGGTATGCGCGGGGGCTCGATGGCCGAGCTTGTGGCCAAGGGCTACGAGATCAAGGCCGCGGTCGCCAATGGCACGCGCTACATCGTATTTTTGCAGAAAGACCAGTCAGCCTATGCCTGCGAATTCGTCTCGGTGACGAAATCGCGGTGCGGTTCGATTAACTGATAAGGTGTCCACTAGAATGTCCGTTCGTCGACTAGCCGAAGACACTGTCCAGCCGCCAAGCTTTGCCTTCAGCAAGGACAACGCCGCCTGGGCGAAGGAAACGATCAAGAAATACCCCAAGGGCCGTGAGCAGTCCGCTGTCATCCCGTTGTTGATGCGCGCTCAGGACCAGGACGGTTGGGTCACGAAGGCCGCCATCGAGTCGATCGCCGACATGCTCGGCATGCCCTATATCCGCGTGCTCGAAGTCGCGACCTTCTACACCCAGTTCCAGCTGAAGCCGGTTGGCACCCGTGCGCACGTTCAGGTCTGCGGCACGACGCCCTGCATGCTGCGCGGCGCCGAGGACCTGATCAAGGTCTGCAAGAAGAAGATCGCCCACGATCCCTTCACCCTCAACGAGGGCGGCACGCTCTCCTGGGAAGAAGTCGAATGTCAGGGCGCCTGCGTCAATGCGCCGATGGTCATGATCTTCAAGGATACCTTCGAAGACCTGACGCCCGAGCAGCTCGAGCAGATCATCGACCGTTTCGAGGCAGGCAAGGGTGCCGAAGTCACGCCGGGTCCGCAGATCGATCGCATCTATTCCGCACCGGAAGGTGGCCCGACGACGCTCATGATGGCTGATGCGGCACCGGCAAAGACGGCCGCGACGCCAAAGAAGGCGAGCGCCGAGCCGGCCGTTTCCGTTCCGCCGTCGAATGCCGGCCGGGTCAAGACCGCTGCGACCGAGACCAATGCGTCTTTGAAGACGCCGGTGACGGCGAAGGCCGAGGCTGCCGCCAACGCTAAGGTCGAAGGCGACACAGTCGACAAGTCCAAGCCCGCCAAGGCGGCCGCCGTATCCGGCAAGCCGTCGCTCGAGGACAAGAACCGTCCGGCAGGCATCGAGAAGCCGGCAGCTGCCGATGACCTCAAGCTGATCTCCGGCGTCGGTCCGAAGATCGAGGGCACGCTGAACGATCTGGGCATCTACACCTACGCGCAAGTTGCTTCGTGGAAGAAGGCGGAGCGCGAGTGGGTCGACGGATACCTGAATTTCAAGGGCCGCATTGAACGCGACGACTGGGTCAAGCAGGCCAAGGCGCTCGCCAAGGGCGGCGAAGCCGAATACATCAAGGTCTTCGGCAAGAAGCCGCGGTAAAGAGGTGAATTATGCTCAGAGATGAAGATCGCATCTTTACCAACATTTATGGCCTCAAGGACAAGTCCCTGAAGGGCGCCATGGCGCGTGGCCACTGGGACGGCACCAAGCAACTGCTCGAAAAGGGCCGTGACTGGATCGTCAACGAAGTGAAGGCCTCCGGCCTTCGCGGCCGCGGCGGCGCCGGCTTCCCGACGGGCCTCAAGTGGTCCTTCATGCCGAAGGAAAGCGACGGCCGTCCGCACTACCTCGTCGTCAACGCCGACGAGTCCGAACCCGGCACCTGCAAGGACCGTGACATCATGCGTCACGATCCGCACACGCTGATCGAAGGCTGCGTCGTTGCCAGCTTCGCCATGGGCGCGCATGTCGCCTATATCTACGTTCGCGGCGAGTTCATCCGCGAGCGCGAGGCGCTGCAGGCGGCAATCGATGAGTGCTACGAATACGGCCTGCTCGGCAAGAACAACAAGCTCGGCTACGACATCGACATCTACGTGCACCATGGCGCCGGCGCCTACATCTGCGGCGAAGAGACGGCCCTGCTCGAAAGCCTCGAGGGCAAGAAGGGCCAGCCGCGCCTGAAGCCGCCGTTCCCGGCCAACATGGGCCTCTATGGCTGCCCGACGACCGTCAACAACGTCGAGTCGATCGCGGTCACCCCGACCATCCTGCGCCGCGGCGCCGGCTGGTACACGAGCTTCGGCCGCCCGAACAACCACGGCACCAAGCTCTATTCGGTTTCCGGTCACGTCAATCGCCCGTGCACGGTCGAAGACGCGATGTCGATCCCGTTCCATGAGCTGATCGAGAAGCACTGTGGCGGCATCCGTGGCGGCTGGGACAACCTGCTCGCCGTCATCCCCGGTGGTTCGTCCGTTCCTTGCGTGCCCGGCGCGCAGATGAAGGACGCGATCATGGATTTCGACGGGCTGCGCGAGGTCGGTTCCAGCCTTGGAACCGCCGCCGTCATCGTCATGGACAGGTCGACGGACATCATCAAGGCGATCTGGCGTCTCTCGGCCTTCTACAAGCATGAGAGCTGCGGCCAGTGCACACCGTGCCGCGAAGGCACCGGCTGGATGATGCGCGTGATGGAACGCATGGTTCAGGGCCGCGCCCAGAAGCGCGAGATCGACATGCTGTTCGACGTGACGAAGCAGGTGGAAGGCCACACGATCTGCGCGCTTGGCGACGCAGCCGCCTGGCCGATCCAGGGCCTGATCAAGCATTTCCGTCCGGAAATGGAAGCGCGCATCGACGAATACACGCGCAATGCCTCGTCGCATGGCGCGGTTCTGGAAGCTGCGGAGTAACAGGCGATGGCCGGTACGCGCGAGGAGGGACAGATGAAGGGGCAGGCCGAAGCAGGCATTCCATTCGCACGTCCGCTTGGCGGCGATCCGGCCGATCCGTTCGGCATGGCCGCGTGGATGAAGAGCTTGCCGCAGGTGCCGCTGCATCCGCTGATGGCTCATCCGGCGGCCGCCGTTGCTGCGGCAACGGCGATCGGCTTTGGCCTCACCAGCCACTTTGCCGGCGCCATGTTCGGTGCGATGCAGGGAGCGGTCGAGGCCGCGCAGAAGCGGGCCGAACCCGTAGAGCATGCTACGCCGGTTGCGGCAGAAAATGCGCCGCAGGCAGAAGCAGCGGTGCAAACCGCAGTCAAGCCGGCGACGCCGGCAAGGCGCATTGCCTCGAAGCCGGTTGTCGAGAAGGCCGCAATCAGGAAGGTTGCGAAGGTCCGCGCTGGCGCCAAGGCGAAAGCCGCCGACGACCTCAAGCTGATCTCCGGCATCGGACCGAAGCTCGAGCAGGTGCTGAACACCAAGGGCGTTCGCGGCTTTGCCGATATCGCCGCCTGGAGCGAAGCCGACGTTGCCCGTTTCGACGATGAGCTCGGTTTCGGCGGTCGGATCAAGCGGGACGATTGGGTTGGACAGGCCAGGGCGCTGAAAGGCGCGTGAGACAATAGGGGCGGGACCTTAAGACGGTCATCGCCCGCAAGCAGCAAGGCTGTGTTGGAATTGTCTGTCGCCTAAAGGGTCGACGGACGGAAGACAGGATTGAGTACGAAGATGGCAAAGCTGAAAGTCGACGGAAAAGAGATCGAGGTACCGGATCATTTCACGCTGCTTCAGGCGTGCGAAGAGGCCGGAGCCGAGGTTCCGCGCTTCTGTTTCCATGAGCGGCTTTCGGTCGCCGGCAACTGCCGTATGTGTCTGATCGAGGTGAAGGGAGGGCCGCCCAAGCCCGCTGCTTCCTGCGCCATGGGTGTGCGCGACCTTCGTCCGGGCCCGAACGGCGAAGCGCCGGAAGTCTTCACGACCACGCCGATGGTCAAGAAGGCGCGCGAAGGCGTGATGGAATTCCTGCTGATCAACCATCCGCTCGATTGCCCGATCTGCGATCAGGGCGGCGAATGCGACCTGCAGGACCAGGCGATGGCCTTCGGCATCGACTCGTCTCGCTACCAGGAAAACAAGCGCGCCGTCGAAGACAAGTATATCGGCCCGCTGGTCAAGACCGTGATGAACCGCTGCATTCACTGCACGCGCTGCGTCCGCTTCACCACTGAAGTTGCGGGTATCGCCGAGCTCGGCCTGATCGGCCGCGGCGAAGACGCAGAGATCACCACCTATCTCGAACAGGCAATGACGTCGGAATTGCAGGGCAATGTCGTCGACCTCTGCCCGGTCGGCGCACTGACCTCGAAGCCCTTCGCGTTTACCGCCCGTCCGTGGGAACTGAACAAGACCGAATCCATCGACGTGATGGACGCAGTCGGTTCGGCGATCCGCGTCGACACCCGTGGCCGCGAAGTCATGCGCATCATGCCGCGCGTCAAC
The DNA here is from genome assembly GCF_037026475.1 of Ensifer sp. MJa1. Lineage (NCBI taxonomy): Bacteria > Pseudomonadati > Pseudomonadota > Alphaproteobacteria > Hyphomicrobiales > Rhizobiaceae > Ensifer > Ensifer sp. MJa1. The sequence goes on from NZ_JAKUMO010000027.1 coordinate 16,637, forward strand.
GAAGAGATCAACGAAGAGTGGATCTCCGACAAGAGCCGCTTCATCTGGGACGGCCTGAAGACGCAGCGCCTCGATCGTCCTTACGTCAAGAAGGACGGCCGCTTGCTGCCGGCGACCTGGGGCGAAGCCTTCCAAGCCGTCAAGGCGGCCGTTGCCAAGACCTCCGGCGACAAGATCGGCGCGATTGCCGGCGACCTCGCTTCGGTTGAGGAAATGTACGCGCTGAAGGAGCTGATCGCAGCGCTCGGCTCAGAGAGCATCGACTGCCGCCAGGACGGCGCCGCGCTCAACCCCGCATTCGGTCGCGCCAGCTATATATTCAACCCGACGATTTCGGGCATCGAAAGCGCCGACGCGCTGCTGATCATCGGCTCCAATCCGCGCTTCGAGGCTTCGGTTCTCAACGCTCGCATTCGCAAGCGCTACCGCATGGGCAACTTCCCGATCGCCGTGATCGGCGAACAGGGCGAGCTGCGCTACGAGTACGAATATCTGGGTGCCGGCACCGAAACGCTTGCCGAGCTCGTTTCCGGCAAGGGTAAGTTTGCAGCGACCTTGAAGAAGGCGCAGCGCCCGATGATCATCATCGGCCAGGGTGCTGTTGCAGGGGAGGGCGGTCAAGCCGTTCTTTCCGCCGCCGCCAAGCTGGCTGCTGCTGTCGGTGCGGTGACTGCCGAGTGGAACGGCTTTGCCGTGCTGCACACAGCGGCGTCCCGCGTTGGTGGTCTCGATCTCGGCTTTGTTCCGGGCGCGAACGGCAAGTCGGCAGCCGAGATGGTTGCAGGCTCCGACGTTCTCTTCCTGCTCGGCGCCGACGAACTCGACTTCGCGGCCCGCAAGTCTGGCTTCACGGTCTACATCGGTTCGCACGGCGACAACGGCGCCCATGTTGCCGACGTCATCCTGCCGGGCGCGACCTACACGGAAAAGTCCGGCACCTGGGTCAACACCGAAGGCCGTGTTCAGATCGGCAACCGCGCCGGCTTCGCACCGGGCGATGCACGCGAAGACTGGGCGATCATCCGCGCACTCTCCGACGTTCTCGGCAAGAAGCTGCCCTTTGATTCGCTTGGCGAATTGCGCGCGAAGCTCTATGCCGCACACCCGCATTTCGCTGACGTTGATGCAATCGCGACCGGCAACGGCGACGAAATTGCCGCACTTGGCCAAAAAGCCGGTGAGATGGGCAAATCCGTATTTGCGTCTCCGGTCAAAGACTTCTATTTGACGAACCCGATAGCGCGCGCATCCGCCGTCATGGCCGAATGCTCGGCTTTGGCACGCAACAACTTCAAAGCTGCGGCGGAATGAGCGCGAGGGAATAGAGTATCATGGACGCTTTCGTTTCGACCTATGTCTGGCCCGCGATCATTATGGTCGCCCAGTCGCTGCTGCTCCTGGTCGCGCTGCTGCTTTTTATCGCCTACATTCTGCTCGCCGACCGCAAGATCTGGGCTGCCGTCCAGCTGCGCCGTGGTCCGAATGTGGTGGGTCCCTGGGGACTTTTCCAGTCCTTCGCCGACCTTTTGAAGTTCGTCTTCAAGGAGCCGGTCATCCCGGCCGGCGCCAACAAGGCGATCTTCCTGCTCGCCCCGCTCGTTTCCGTGACGCTGGCGCTCGCCGCCTGGGCGGTGATCCCGCTCAACGCCGGATGGGTGATTGCCAACATCAACGTCGGCATTCTCTTCGTCTTCGCTATATCTTCGCTTGAGGTTTATGGCATCATCATGGGCGGCTGGGCGTCGAACTCCAAATATCCGTTCCTCGGTGCACTTCGCTCCGCCGCACAGATGGTTTCCTACGAAGTCTCGATCGGCTTCGTCATCGTGACAGTTCTTCTCTGCGTCGGCTCGCTCAACCTGACGGATATCGTCAACGCGCAGTCGACCGGTATCGGCACCAACCTCGGTCTGCCGGCATCCTTCCTCGACTGGCACTGGCTGGCGCTGTTCCCGATGTTCGTCGTGTTCTTCATTTCGGCGCTCGCCGAAACGAACCGCCCGCCCTTCGATCTGCCGGAAGCAGAATCCGAACTGGTCGCCGGCTTCATGGTCGAGTACGGCTCCACGCCTTACATGATGTTCATGCTCGGCGAATATGCCGCCATCTGCCTGATGTGCGCGCTGACGACGATCCTGTTCCTCGGCGGCTGGCTGCCTCCGGTCGACGTCTGGTTCCTCAATTGGGTTCCCGGCATCATCTGGTTCGTTCTGAAGGCATCCTTCGTATTCTTCATGTTCGCGATGGTGAAGGCTTTCGTGCCGCGTTACCGCTACGACCAGCTGATGCGTCTCGGCTGGAAGGTCTTCCTGCCGATCTCTCTCGCAATGGTCGTGATCACTGCATTCGTTCTCAAGCTGACGGGAGCCGCATGATGATGGCTTACGTTTGGCAGCATACCGCCGGCCGCTCCCAGGCCGGCAACTCTGGAGGTAAATGATGGCCGGTCTGTCGCAAGCCGTCAGCTCGCTGTTCCTGAAGGAATTCGTCGGCGCGTTCTTTCTGTCGATGCGCTACTTCTTCAAGCCGAAGGCGACCTTGAACTACCCTTTCGAAAAGGGACCGGTCAGCCCGCGTTTCCGTGGTGAGCATGCGCTGCGCCGTTATCCGAACGGTGAAGAGCGCTGCATCGCCTGCAAGCTGTGTGAGGCGATCTGTCCTGCACAGGCGATCACCATCGAAGCCGGCCCCCGCCGCAACGACGGCACCCGCCGCACGGTGCGTTACGACATCGACATGGTGAAGTGCATCTATTGCGGTTTCTGCCAGGAAGCTTGTCCGGTCGACGCGATCGTCGAGGGCCCGAACTTCGAGTTCGCCACCGAAACGCGCGAAGAGCTCTATTACGACAAGGACAAGCTCCTTGCGAATGGCGACCGCTGGGAACGCGAAATCGCACGCAACATCGCAATGGACTCGCCCTATCGCTGAGGCCAAAGCGTAGTACCGCCCCGGGGAGGGCGGTGCATGTGACATAGGTTTGGGCAACGGCCGGACGCCTGTCCGGCTTTGCCTGTGGAGTGGGGCCAAGAGCGCTTCACGCCGTGCAAGACGAAGAAGGCACCGATCATGGGTCTGCAGGTTCTTTTTTTCTATCTCTTTGCCTTCATCGCGGTGGCGTCGGCATTTATGGTCATTGCGGCCAGGAACCCGGTTTATTCGGTTCTGTTCCTGATCCTGACCTTCTTTAATTCGGCGGGCCTGTTCCTGCTGACGGGCGCCGAATTCCTCGCGATGATCCTGCTGGTCGTCTATGTCGGTGCGGTCGCGGTGCTCTTCCTGTTCGTCGTCATGATGCTCGACATCGACTTCGCCGAACTGCGCGCCGGTGTGCTCGAATATGCGCCTATCGGTGCGCTGATCGGTCTGATCCTGGCAGCCGAGCTCATCATTGTCGTCGGTGGCGCAACGTTCTCGCCGGAAATCGCCAAGTCGATCTCGATGCCGATCCCGGCCGTTGCCGACCGCACGAACACGGCCGCCCTCGGCGACGTGCTCTACACCCACTACGTCTACTTCTTCCAGATCGCTGGCCTGGTCCTCTTGGTTGCCATGATCGGCGCCATCGTGCTGACGCTGCGCCACCGCGAAAACATCAAGCGCCAGAGCATCCCGCAACAGGTCGCCCGCACGCCCGAGACTGCCGTCGAGGTGGTCACGGTCAAGCCCGGCCAGGGCATCTAATTCGGACGCGAGGTCGAGGAACAAAAAAATGGAAATCGGAATTTCCCACTATCTCACCGTCAGCGCCATCCTGTTCACGCTGGGCGTCTTCGGCATCTTCCTGAACCGGAAGAACGTCATCGTCATCCTGATGTCGGTCGAACTCATTCTTCTCGCGGTCAACATCAACATGGTCGCCTTCTCGGCGTTCCTGAATGATATCACTGGCCAGGTCTTTGCCCTGTTCATCCTGACCGTCGCGGCTGCGGAAGCGGCCATCGGACTTGCAATTCTCGTCGTCTTCTACCGCAACCGCGGCTCGATCGCTGTTGAAGACGTCAACATGATGAAGGGCTGATTGGGCTATGGATACCATCATCAAGGCTATCGTCTTCCTGCCTTTGATCGGCTTTCTGATTGCCGGCCTCTTCGGTAACTCGATTGGCGCCAAGGCCTCGGAATATATCACCAGCGGTCTGATGATCATCGCCGCTGCGCTGTCCTGGTACGTCTTCTTCGACGTCGCCATTGGCCACCAGGAGATGATCAAGGTTTCGGTGTTGCGCTGGATCCAGTCCGGCAGCTTCGACGTCGAATGGGCGTTCCGCGTCGATCCGCTGACGTCGGTCATGTTCGTTGTCGTCAACACGGTGTCGACGCTCGTGCATGTCTACTCGATCGGCTACATGCACCACGATCCGCATCGTCCGCGCTTCTTTGCCTATCTGTCGCTCTTCACCTTTGCGATGTTGATGCTCATCACGGCGGATAACCTCGTACAGATGTTCTTCGGCTGGGAAGGTGTGGGCCTGGCGTCCTACCTGCTCATCGGCTTCTGGTACAAGAAGCCGTCGGCCAACGCCGCTGCGATGAAGGCCTTCATCGTCAACCGCGTCGGTGACTTTGGCTTCGCGCTCGGCATTTTCCTCGTCTTCGTGCTGTTCGGCTCGGTCAACTTCGAGACGATCTTTGCTGCTGCAAAGACCTACCTGCCGGCAGAAGGTGCCGGAGCAGGGGCAGGGGAAGCCGTCATCACGCTGTTCGGCATGCACCTCGACAAGGCCCACGCGATCACGGCGGCCTGCCTGCTGCTGTTCATGGGCGCTATGGGCAAGTCGGCGCAGTTCTTGCTGCACACCTGGCTTCCGGACGCGATGGAAGGCCCGACACCGGTTTCGGCTCTTATCCATGCCGCAACCATGGTCACCGCCGGCGTCTTCCTCGTCGCCCGCATGTCGCCATTGTTTGAACTTTCGCCGGATGCGCTGACCGTCGTTACCATCATCGGTGCGATCACCGCGTTCTTCGCCGCGACCGTCGGTCTCGTCCAGAACGACATCAAGCGCGTCATCGCCTATTCGACCTGCTCGCAGCTCGGCTACATGTTCGTGGCGCTCGGCGTCGGCGCCTATGGGGCGGCGATCTTCCACCTGTTCACGCACGCCTTCTTCAAGGCGCTGCTGTTCTTGGGTGCCGGTTCGGTCATCCACGCCGTCGACGGCGAACAGGACATGCGTTACATGGGTGGCCTCAGGCCGCACATCAAAGTCACCTACTGGATGATGTTCATCGGCACCATCGCGCTGACGGGTGTCGGTATCCCCGGTACGCCGATCGGCACCGCCGGCTTCTTCTCGAAGGATGCGATCATCGAATCGGCCTTTGCCGCGCACAGCCCGGTGTCCGGCTTTGCCTTCACGATGCTGGTCATCGCGGCGCTGTTCACCAGCTTCTATTCGTGGCGTCTGACATTCATGACCTTCCACGGCCGCCCGCGCGCCTCGTCGGACGTGATGCATCATGTACATGAATCGCCTCAGGTCATGCTGGTGCCGCTCTATATCCTCGGTATTGGCGCGCTCGTTGCGGGCTTCCTGTTCCACGATTATTTCTTTGGCCACGAGTACGCCGAATTCTGGAAGGGTGCGCTGTTCACCTCGGCGGAAAACGAAATCCTCGAGGAGTACCACCACGTACCGCTCTGGGTTAAGTGGAGCCCGTTCTGCGCCATGGCGCTCGGCCTGTTCACCGCCTGGTACATGTATATCCGCCGGCCGGAACTGCCGAAGTATCTGGCCGAGCAGCATCGTGGTCTCTACCAGTTCCTGCTCAACAAGTGGTACTTCGACGAGCTTTACGACTTCCTCTTCGTGCGCCCGGCCAAGTGGCTCGGCACGTTCCTGTGGAAGGAAGGCGACGGCCGCGTGATCGACGGCTACGGCCCGAACGGCATTGCCGCACGCGTGATGAACGTTACTGACCGCGTTGTCCGCCTGCAGACTGGCTACCTCTATCACTACGCGTTCGCGATGCTGATCGGCATTGCCGCGCTCGTTACTTGGATGATGTTCAGGAGTTCCTTCTGATGACCGATTGGCCCGTACTTTCCGCGGTCACCTTCATGCCGCTCGTCGGCGTTCTGCTTCTCTTGCTCGCAAGGGAAGACAGCGCCTACGGCCGACGGAATATCCTGAACGTATCGCTTCTGACGACGATCTTCACCTTCGCCGTGTCGGTCTACATCTGGTTCCAGTTCGACGCGTCGAACCCCGGCTTCCAAATGATCGAAAAGCATGAGTGGCTCGGCACCGGGATTTCCTACCATCTCGGCGTTGACGGCATCTCGGTGCTCTTCGTCGTGCTCTCGGCCTTCCTCATGCCGTTTTGCGTGCTCGCAAGCTGGCTGTCGATCGAGAAGCGCCTGAAGGCCTACATGATCGCGTTCCTTGTCCTGGAAACGTTCATGATCGGCGTCTTCGTGTCGCTCGACATCGTGCTGTTCTACGTGTTCTTCGAAGCCGGCCTGATCCCGATGTTCATCATCATCGGTGTCTGGGGTGGCAAGGATCGCGTCTACGCCAGCTACAAGTTCTTCCTCTATACGCTGCTTGGTTCGGTGCTGATGCTGCTGGCGATCATGGCGATGTACTGGCAGGCCGGTACGACCGACATCACGCAGCTGCTCGCCTACAACTTCCCGCGCCAGATGCAGACATGGCTGTGGCTCGCCTTCTTCGCCTCCTTCGCGGTGAAGATGCCGATGTGGCCGGTGCATACCTGGCTTCCGGACGCACACGTTCAGGCGCCGACCGCCGGTTCGGTCATCCTGGCGGGCGTCCTGCTGAAGCTCGGCGGTTACGGCTTCCTGCGCTTCTCGCTGCCGATGTTCCCGCTGGCGTCCGACTATTTCGCGCCGTTCGTCTTCACGCTGTCGGTCGTGGCCATCGTCTACACCTCGCTGGTGGCGATGATGCAGACGGACATCAAGAAGCTGATCGCCTATTCGTCGGTCGCGCACATGGGCTATGTGACGATGGGTATCTTTGCCGCCAACACCCAGGGCGTGCAGGGTGCGATCTTCCAGATGCTGTCGCACGGCATCGTCTCGGGCGCGCTCTTCCTCTGTGTCGGCGTCGTCTATGACCGCCTCCATACCCGCGAAATTGCGGCCTATGGCGGTCTCGTCAACAACATGCCCAAATATGCCGTCGCCTTCATGGTCTTCACCATGGCAAACGTCGGTCTGCCCGGCACGTCCGGCTTCGTTGGCGAAGTCCTGACCCTTGTCGGAGCGTTCCGCGCCAATACCTGGGTCGCGCTGTTTGCAACCTCGGGTGTGATCCTCTCGGCCGCCTATGCCCTCTGGCTCTATCGCCGGGTGGTCTTCGGTGCGCTGGAGAAGGAAAGCCTGAAGGCGCTGCTCGATCTGTCGCCGCGCGAAAAGGCCATCCTTTATCCGCTGGTGATCCTGACGATCTTCTTCGGCGTCTACCCGGCACCGGTCTTCGATGCGACCGCGGCTTCCGTGGATCTGCTCGTCAACAACTATTCCGCAGCCCTGCAGGCAGCGCAAAACGTTGCGCTTTCGGTGCAATGACCACAGGACGTGATTGGACATGACTGCTGAAACTCTCCTTGCAAGCCTGCAACTCTCGATCCCCGAGTTGATCCTCGCGGTCGGCGCGATGGCATTGCTGATGATCGGCGTGTTTGCCGGCGAAAAATCGGCGTCGACCGTCACCGGCCTTGCGGTTGCGGTACTGATCATTGCCGGTCTGTGGCTCGTGCTGAAGACCGGTGAAGGCTCGGCCTATGGCGGCGCATTCCTCTCCGACCCCTTCGCCAAGTTCATGAAGGTGTTGGCATTGATCGGCTCGATCACCGCCCTGGTGATGACGGTCGGCCATGCGCGCTCCGCCCAGATCGATCGCTTCGAGTTCCCGGTGCTCCTGGTCCTGGCGACGCTCGGCATGCTCTTGATGATCTCGGCCAACGACCTGATCTCGCTCTACCTCTCGCTGGAACTGCAGTCGCTGGCGCTCTACGTCGTTGCCGCGATAAACCGCGACAGCATCCGCTCGACGGAAGCTGGCCTGAAGTACTTCGTGCTCGGCGCCCTGTCCTCCGGCATGCTGCTCTATGGCATGTCGCTGGTCTACGGCTTCACCGGCCACACCGGCTTCACCGAGATCGCTGCCGCTCTTACGGCTGAGGGCCGTTCCCTCGGCCTGATCTTCGGCCTCGTCTTCGTGCTTGCCGGCCTTGCGTTCAAGATCTCGGCCGTGCCGTTCCACATGTGGACGCCTGACGTGTACGAGGGCGCACCGACCCCGGTCACCGCCTTCTTCGCCGCCGCGCCGAAGGTTGCCGCCATGGCGATCCTCGTGCGCATCGTCATCAACGCCTTCGAGCCCGTGGTCGCCGACTGGCAGCAGATCATCGTCTTCATCTCGATCGCCTCGATGCTGCTCGGTTCCTTCGCCGCAATCGGGCAGAAGAACATCAAGCGCCTGATGGCCTATTCTTCGATTGGCCACATGGGCTACGCACTGGTTGGCCTTGCCGCCGGTTCGATGGCTGGCGTGCGCGGCGTTCTGCTCTACATGCTCATCTACATGGTCATGACGCTCGGCACCTTTGCCTGCATCCTGGCGATGCGGCGCAAGGAGGGCGAAAACGTCGAAAACGTCGACGATCTCGCCGGCCTGTCGCAGACCAACCCCTTCATGGCGACTGTGCTCACCATCCTGATGTTCTCGCTCGCCGGCATTCCGCCGATGGCCGGTTTCTTCGGGAAGTACTTCGTGTTCATGGCGGCGATCGAAGCGCAGCTCTATGCACTGGCCATCATCGGTGTTCTCGCATCTGTCGTCGGCGCCTACTACTATCTACGCGTCATCAAGGTGATGTGGTTCGACGATGCCAAGGGTGAATTCGCCCGTACGGCTGGCGAACTGCGCCTGGTGTTTGGTCTGTCGGGCCTGTTCGTTCTCGGATACGTCCTGATCGGTGGTCCGCTTGGAAGTGCCGCTGAAGTCGCGGCGCGGACCTTCTTTTGATCGCCCCTGAAAGCGGCGGCCGAATCTCGCTCGACGATTTCCGGCACGTCGCTCTCCATGCGGTCGGGTCGACAAACAGCGAATGCCTGGCGCGTGCGCGCCAGGGTGACCAGGGCAATCTCTGGGTCACGGCTGTCCGCCAGACGGGTGGTCGCGGCCGCCGCGGCCGCGCCTGGTTTTCGGAGCCCGGCAATCTCTACGCCTCTCTTCTGCTCATCGATCCGGCACCCGCCGAGCATCTGCACTCGTTGCCGCTTGCCGTTGCCGTTGCCGTGCACCGGGCGGTCCGCCAGGTGATGCCGCCGGGTACGGCTCCGGTGGAAATCAAATGGCCGAACGACATTCTGATCGACGGCAAGAAGACCTGCGGCATCCTGCTTGAAGGCGAAATGCTGTCAGACGGCCGCCGGGCGCTTGTCATCGGTTGCGGCATCAACATTGCCGTCCAGCCTGACGAAGCGCTTTATCCCGTGACATCGCTCGCCAAAGAAGGTGCTTCGGTCTCGCCGGACGAATTGTTCGCGCGGCTGTTTCTGACGATGGCTGAGACGTTGGCGCTTTGGGATCGGGGGCAGGGCATCGCTCAAACGATCGAGCAATGGCGGGCAGCGGCCCGTGGCATTGGTGAAACGATAACCGTGAATTTGCCGGACCGGTCGCTTTCGGGCCGCTTTGCCGGTATTGATGAAGCCGGACGATTGATGCTCGACACCGGCTCGGGCACGATGCAGGCGATCGCCGCCGGCGACGTATTTTTCGGATAATTTTTGAGATAAGGGCGCACCACGATATGGCGCAAGAAGAAGAACTGGTGTTCTTGCCGCTCGGCGGCGTCGGCGAAATCGGTATGAACCTCGGCCTTTACGGCTACGGACGGCCCGGAAACCGCCAATGGATCATGGTCGATTGCGGCGTAACCTTCCCGGGCCCGGAGCTTCCGGGCGTCGAGCTTGTCCTGCCCGATATAGGCTTCCTCGCCGAAGAGCGCCGTAATCTCAAGGCGATCATCATCACCCACGCTCACGAGGATCACTACGGGGGCTTGAATGATCTGTGGCCGGGTCTGAACGTCCCGGTCTACGCTTCGCCCTTCACCGCTGGCATGCTTGAAGCCAAACGCGATTTCGAAAAGAGCCGCGGCGAAATACCGGTGACGATCTTCAAGCAGGGCAACCGCATCAATGTGGGTCCCTTCGAGATCGAAGCGGTCGGGGTCAACCACTCGATCCCCGAACCGATGTCGCTGATCATCCGCACACCGCTCGGCACCGTCGTTCATACCGGTGACTGGAAGATCGACCTGCATCCGTCGCTCGGACCATTGACCGACGAAAATCGATTCCGCCAGATCGGCGAAGAGGGCGTGCTGGCGCTTGTCTGCGATTCCACCAACGCACTGCGTGACGGCGTTTCGCCTTCCGAGCAGGAGGTTTCCGCGAGCCTGGCAAAGATCATCGCCAATGCCGAAGGCCGCGTCGCGATCACCACCTTCTCGTCGAATGTCGGCCGCATCCGCTCGATCGCTGAAGCCGCGGAAGAGGCGGGGCGGGACGTGCTGCTGCTCGGCAGCTCGATGCGCCGTGTTGTTGCCGTTGCTCAGGATCTGGGGCTGATGGAAGGGATCAAGCCTTTCCTTGCCGAAGACGAGTTCGGCTACGTTCCGCGCGACAAGGTCGTGGTCATCCTGACCGGCAGCCAGGGCGAGCCGCGGGCTGCCCTTGCCAAGATCGCGCGCGACGAGATGCGCAATGTGGCCTTCTCGGCCGGCGATACGGTTGTCTTTTCCTCGCGCACGATCCCGGGCAACGAGAAGGCGATCAACGATATCAAGAACGGCCTGGTCGAGCAGGGCATCCACATCATTACCGACAATGAAGCGTTGGTGCACGTATCTGGTCATCCGCGGCGCACCGAACTGCAGCAGATGTACCAGTGGCTGCGGCCGCAGATTCTCGTTCCGGTTCACGGCGAGGCCGCGCATCTGACGGCGCATGCGGAACTCGGCGTGCAATCGGGCATCGGCAGCGTTCCGCGTCTCAGGAACGGACAGATGCTGCGGCTTGCGCCAGGTCCGGCAGAGGTCGTCGACGAAGCGCCGCATGGCCGGATCTACAAGGACGGATCGCTGATTGGCGATTTCGAGGAGATGGGCATCGGCGAGCGCCGCAAGCTGTCTTTCGCGGGCCATGTTGCCGTCAACGTCGTTCTCGACAGCCGCTACGATTTCCTCGGCGATCCGGACATCGTGGCGATCGGCCTGCCGGAGTTCGACGACGAGGGCGAGGATATGGAGGATACGCTCTATGATGCCGTGCTCGGCGCTGTCGAGAGCATCCCGCGCGCGAAACGCAAGGATCTGGCGATGCTGCAGGAGGCCGTCCGCCGCGCCGTTCGCAGCACCGCCAACCAGATCTGGGGCAAGAAGCCGATCGTGACGGCCTTTGTCACCAAAGTCTGATTGGCTGCCACTACCCGGCCCTGTAAGCGGTATGGCCACGGGAGTTCACCCGTAGCGGGAGGATTGCAATGCTTGGAAGAGTGAACCACATCGCCATCGCCGTGCCGGATCTCGCTTCGGCTTCGGAAAGCTACCGCTCGACGCTTGGAGCGTCGGTGACCGCGCCGCAGGCCTTGCCCGAACACGGCGTGACCGTCGTGTTCGTCACGCTTGCCAACACCAAGGTCGAACTACTGGAACCGCTCGGTGAGGGGTCGCCGATTGCGGCCTTTCTGGCAAAGAACCCGTCGGGCGGGATGCACCACATCTGCTACGAAGTTGAAGATATCCTGTCGGCGCGGGACGCGCTCAAGACCGCCGGTGCACGGGTGCTCGGCGACGGCGAGCCCAAAATCGGCGCACACGGAAAGCCGGTGCTTTTTCTGCACCCCAAAGATTTTCAGGGCACCCTGATCGAGCTTGAACAGGTGTGACAGTTGACCGCGCGATGGCCGTTTGTGTGATGCGGCCGACGGCGGTATAAGGCGGGCAGAATGTCGCGGCGAAACGGCCCGTGGCCGTTTGGCAGAGCGTCTTCACCGGGAGTTTGAAATGCCGATTTTTTCGATCTTCGCGATCTACTTCATCATCTGGTGGATAACGCTTTTTGCAGTCCTGCCATTGGGAGTGCGCACGCAGGCCGAAGAAAACAGCGTCGTGCCGGGAAGTGTTGAAAGCGCTCCGGCAAAGTTCAACGCAAAGCGGGTCGTGGTTCTGACCACCATCATCGCTGCAGTCATTCAGCTCGCCTGGTACGTCGTTTCCGTGCGCCTTGGTTACGGCATTGACTCCATCCCGCGGTTCTACCCCAAGTTCTATTGAGCGTTTTGGCCGACGATATCGGTCTAGTCTCTTCGTTGCGCGCCGGTTGAGCAAAAACGTTGAGGGAACCAAAGCCCAAAGTTCTCGAGGGTATTTTCGCCCTGTCGACTGCCCTTTCATCGAGCGGCGGCAAGAACCAGGGCAATTCCTGGATTGACCGCCGCCAAATTGACATAGTTCAAGAAACGAATACTGCTTCGCGACTGCCAAGGTTGGTGAAAAGCAAAAAAAAACAAGGCTAAAAGCCTTGTTTTTCAAGTTTCGCGTGATCCTAATCCGTTTCCGGCGGCAGCGACTAAGCGCGCCTAAGATCTTATCCTCCCAAGACTTGACCGCGAAAGTCGGCAAGAATTTAGTCTTCATGCCTGTTTTGTGAGCCGAAATTAGCCCAAACATTGGGCGCTGTCATCCTGTTTTTTTGCATTTTTGCTACAGTCGGGTAAAATATTCCCGTTGACAATTCCTGTCGCAATCCTGTTACTACCGTGCTCTTTTGCCGCAGGAATGACGCGGCCCTTTCCCCTCAATTTCAGTGGCTATGAACTGTGCGGCAACGGCCGCGTGCAGGGTTTTCATCCGCTTGCGAAGCAGCTATGAACGCAAGGCTCATTGAGGTTCCCGCTGACCGATGCCGGCGGTGGAAAACATGAGCCGACCCGAGAAGCGACGGTCGCCCTTGCCTGTCTATTGGCGAAGCCGGCGACCGAGCTCAACGTCATTTTGCCCGAATCCGCCGATAGTGCGACGTTCGTCAACTCTGGAACCCGTCATGCGCCTGTCCCGCTTTTTCATGCCCATCCTGAAGGAAAATCCCAAGGAAGCGGAAATCGTTTCCCACCGCCTCATGCTCCGCACGGGCATGATCCGGCAGCAGTCTTCGGGCATCTACACCTGGCTGCCACTGGGCAAGCGCGTTCTCGACAAGGTCAACGGCATCATTCGCGAGGAACAGAACCGTTCGGGCGCCGTCGAACTCTTGATGCCGACGCTGCAGTCTGCCGAGCTTTGGCAGGAGAGCGGCCGCTACGATGCCTACGGCAAGGAAATGCTGCGCATCAAGGATCGCCAGGACCGGCCGATGCTCTACGGCCCGACGAATGAGGAAATGATCACCGACGTCTTCCGTTCCTACGTGAAGTCCTACCGTGATCTGCCGCTCAATCTCTATCATATCCAGCTGAAGTTCCGTGACGAGATCCGTCCGCGCTTCGGCACCATGCGCTCGCGCGAGTTCCTGATGAAGGACGCCTATTCCTTCGATCTCGATCGGGAAGGGGCCGAACACGCCTATAACCGCATGTTCGCCGCCTATCTGCGCACTTTCGCGCGTATGGGCCTTCGCGCCATTCCGATGCGTGCCGACACTGGCCCGATCGGCGGCAACCTCAGCCACGAGTTCATCATCCTTGCCGACACCGGCGAATCCGAAGTGTTCTGCCACAAGGACTTCCTCGGCTTCGACATTCCCGGCGAAGACACGAACTTCGACGATGTCGCCGGCCTGAAGGCGATCTTCGACAAGTGGACCTCGCGCTATGCCGCAACGTCGGAGATGCACGACGAGGCTGCCTTCAATGCGGTGGCCGAAGGCGACCGTCTGTCGGCGCGCGGCATCGAAGTCGGCCACATCTTCTATTTCGGCACCAAGTATTCCGAAGCCATGGGCGCCAAGGTTCTTGGCCCGGATGGCAAGGAACATGCGGTGCACATGGGCTCCTACGGCATCGGCCCGACCCGCCTCGTACCGGCGATCATCGAAGCCTCGCATGACGACAATGGCATCATCTGGCCAAAGTCTATCGCTCCCTTCGATGCCGTGATCATCAACATGAAAGCGGGCGACGCGGCTTGCGACGGCGCCTGCGAGGCGCTCTACTCGAAGCTTGGCAATGCCGGATTCGACGTGCTTCTCGACGATCGCGACGACCGTGCCGGTGCGAAGTTCGCAACGGCCGATCTGATCGGCGTGCCGGTGCAGGTGATCGTCGGTCCGCGCTCGATCGCCAATGGCGAAGTCGAGCTCAAGGATCGCAAGACCGGCGAGCGCGAGACCATGACGGTCGAAGCTGCGATCAACAAGCTGATCGCAACGAAGTAATGAGGCGAGGGAAGGCAGGATGACCGCCGTGGTGCAAGATCAGGTGCAGGCCGCAGTGCAGCCTGAAAAGTCCTCCAGCCGTCCCTTTTCCGCCTTCGAGCGCATGGTGGCCTGGCGCTACCTGCGTTCGAGGCGCAAGGAAGCCTTTATCTCGGTGATCGCCGGCTTCTCCTTCATCGGCATCATGCTCGGCGTCGCGACGCTGATCATCGTCATGGCCGTGATGAACGGCTTCCGTACCGAGCTCATTTCCCGCATCCTCGGCATCAACGGTCATATGATCGTCCAGCCGATCGATGGCCCGCTCAATAACTATGCGGAACTGGCGACCAAGTTCTCGGGCGTCAAGGGCGTCACGATGGCGATCCCGATGGTCGAGGGCCAGGTCTTGGCGCAGGGCATCGGCGACAGCTCGACGGGCGCGCTCGTGCGTGGCATTCGCGCCGACGATCTGAGCAAGATGGGATCGGTCTCCGACCATGTCCAGTCCGGCGATCTCGTCGGCTTTGCCTCTGGCTCCGGTGTGGCGATCGGCTCGCGCATGGCCGAACAGCTCGGCATCCGTGTTGGTGGGACGATCACCTTGACGTCGCCCAACGGCGACGTGACGCCGCTCGGCATGAACCCGCGGGTCAAGGCCTATACCGTTTCGGCGATCTACGAGATCGGGATGTCGGAATACGACGCGACGATCATCTTCATGCCGCTTGAAGAGGCGCAACTGTTCTTCAATGCGGAAGGACTTGTGCAATCGATCGAGCTCTTCGTCGAGCACCCGGATGTGGTCGACGAATTGCGCCAGCCGATCGAGGATGCTGCGGGGCGACAGATTTTCATCACCGACTGGCGTGATCGCAACAAGACCTTCTTTTCCGCGCTTGAAGTCGAGCGCAACGTGATGTTCATGATCCTGACGCTGATCGTTCTGGTCGCGGCGCTGAACATCATTTCCGGCCTGATCATGCTGGTGAAGGACAAGGGCAGCGACATTGCGATCCTGCGAACAATGGGCGCGACGTCGGGGTCGGTGATGCGTATCTTCTTCATGACGGGTGCCGCGATCGGCGTTGCCGGAACGGTCGCGGGCGTGGCGCTCGGCGTCGTCGTCTGCCTGAACATCGAATCCATCCGGCAGTTCTTCTCCTGGATTTCCGGAACGACGCTGTTCAGCCCCGAGCTCTATTTCCTGAGCCAGCTGCCGGCGGACATGAACGCCGACGAGACCGCGCTCGTCATCGTCATGGCGCTCACCCTTTCCTTCCTCGCCACGATCTTCCCCGCCTGGCGTGCCTCGCGCCTCGATCCGGTGCAGGCCCTGCGTTACGAATGACAAGGACAACAGCTGAATGAATGCGCGCGTGGCACTGCAGCTTTCCGGCGTCGAGCGACACTATGGCGAGGGCGAGACGTATCTTTCCATTCTCAAGGGCGCGGATTTCACGCTGAGAAGCGGTGAGACCGTAGCGCTGGTCGCTCCTTCAGGGACCGGAAAGTCGACCTTGTTGCATGTCGCCGGTCTCTTGGAACGTCCCGATGGCGGTGAGGTGCTGGTCAACGGCGTTTCCTGCGGCGACCTCAACGACGACCGGCGGACTGCGATCCGCCGCAATGAGATCGGCTTCGTCTATCAGTTTCACCACCTGCTTCCGGAGTTCACGGCGCTTGAGAACATCATGATGCCGCAGCTGATCGGCGGGCTGCCGAAGAAGGAAGCCTCGGAACGGGCAAAGGCTCTGCTCGATTACATGCGCATCGGCCACCGCGCCGACCACCGCCCGGCGGAGCTTTCCGGCGGTGAGCAGCAGCGTGTCGCGATCGCGCGTGCGGTCGCCAATGCGCCGCTCGTGCTGCTTGCCGACGAGCCGACCGGAAACCTCGATCCGGAAACCGCCGGTTACGTCTTCGAGGCGCTGGAAGCGCTTGCCCGCCAGTCCGGCTTGGCCGCCTTGATCGCGACGCACAATCATGAACTGGCCGGTCTGATGGATCGCCGCGTGACGATCGAAGACGGCAAGGTCATCGAGTTGAAGTGACATTGCCGCGGCCGCGGAAGCAAGCGCTTGGTTGTCCCAGTGCTGCTTTCCGTAAGGCTGCTTCCGGGCTCGGGGCCACTTCTCGAAACTGTGTTCAGCGTTTGATCAGACCGCCGCGATATTCCAGTTCGTAGGCTTCCTCGCCATCGACGAAGATCGTCTCGTGGCCTGAAAAGTGGCCGGTGTCACCGCGGCTGCTATCGATATAATAGCCGTGGGCGTGTCGCAACTCCATGCCGCCGAGAAAATGGCGCTTCTCGCGATACATTGCCTGCAGCGCTGCCTTGATGACCACTCCGGCCTTCTCAGCATTGATAAGATCGGGACGGATGATGCGGCCAAAATAGTTCATCGCCCAATGCGGTTCTCCATCCAGCCACACGGCCTCCTGTCCGGCGAAGTCAGTTCCGCCGAAGTAGCTGTCGAGATAGCGCCAGTTGTCTTTCTCATAGCCGATATCGTGTGAGCCCGGGCGGGACGAAGGGCGTGGCATGCCGTCGCCGACATAGGTGTTCGCTTTGGCTTCGACGATGAAGTCCTTGAGGCGTTCGAGCGCGATCATGATCGTTCCTCTTATGTTCCGAAAGAAGATGGCGTGATCCATGGCTTCTGTAAAGAACAAAAAGCGAACAGGTGATTGATTATTGCAGGACGCACGCCTTCTGGCCGCGGTCGTCGTTCCAGTCCTTGAGAAGAACGAGTTCGCCCTTGGTGGCGACGGGCTTGTCGTTGGAATTGCCTTTGCCCGTCAAAACGTTGAGGTCGCACTGCGCGGTGTTGTCGGGATCGAGCGTATCGTAGGACGAGTAGGTATAGCCTGCGACGACGAACTCGAAATTGCGATAGGCGACCGTCAGTTTCTGCTCCCAGCGGTCGCGCCCGACCGAATCGTTGTGGCTGATGATCAGCAAGGAACCGCTCGGCAGCGCCTCGATCGACGGCGTCTGTCCGGCAACCTCGACGCGGCCCCAGACCTTGTTCGGGATCGCCGACTTCAGCTCCAGGGCGCCATTCTTACCCGCGAGATAAAGATAGATGCCGTTGTCCTCGTCACTTCCGTCGGCGGGACGCACGATCAAGGCAAGGTCCGCGTCGCCGTCCTTGTTCCAGTCGCCGGTCGTGGCCGAAACAATGTGGGCTGGATCGATCGCTTCTGCCGCGGAGGCAAAGGTCGGGAGCAGGAACAGCATCGGGAGAAGCAGGCGGCGTGTAGGCATGTCGAAACACTCCACGTGGTTGTTCCTCTTGATAGGCGGGCGCGGCGCTTTCCTCAAGCGGCTTCCTCATTGATTAACCTGCGTTCGCCCACCGGGTTAACCATCGTGAATAGAACGCCTGTGGGTCGCTTGACGAGAGAACAAAAATGGAACAAAGTAAAAACATAACGGAAAAGGAGCCATGTTATGACTGATTTTGTTCGTGACCTCGCCGCCTTCACTTCGATGGGCCTGTTCATCGCAAGCATCTCCTTCATTGCGCTCGGCCTCTGAGGCGGGCGCCGACATTCATCCCAAGCACCTCCGCAACTGCCTTTCCCCGGTTGAATAACGGGATGACATGTCAGGTGAAACTGGACATGTCGGGTGATAAGCGGGATATCCTGCCAGCCAGACAGGAATCAGGGTGCGACAATGGCAGACGACGGCAAGACAGTATCGAGTGAGGCGCTCGGCACGGATCCGCAGTTTGTGCATCTGCGTGTCCACTCGGCCTTCTCGTTGCTCGAGGGCGCGCTGCCCTTGAAGAAGGTTATCGGCAAGGCCGTTGCCGACGATCAGCCGGCGATCGGGATCGCCGACACCAACAATCTATTCGCCGCGCTCGAGTTCTCGCAGAAGGCGGCCAGTGACGGGTTGCAGCCGCTTACCGGCTGCCAGCTTTCCATCGACATGGAGGATGAGACGGAAGGCGATCGGCGCGGTCATGCGCAACAGCTCGCCAAGCTTCCGGCGATCGTGCTGATTGCAGCCACCGACGATGGATACACTCGGCTCGTGGACCTGGTGAGCCGCGCCTATCTCAGTGGCGAGGGCAGCCAGGCGACGCGGATCACTCGCTCCTGGCTGGCCGAATGCGGTACCGAGGGCTTGATCGCGCTGACTGGCGCGTCCACTGGCCCTGTGGACATGGCTCTTAAGGCGGGATCGACGGCCTTGGCCGAGGCGCGCCTTGAAGCCCTGCATGATCTTTTCGGCGACCGACTCTATATCGAGCTGCAGCGCCATGGTGGCTACGATCGCCGCCATGAAAGCCGGATGATCGACCTTGCCTACAAGTTCGATGTTCCGCTGGTGGCCACCAACGAAGCCTTCTTCCCGTCGCCGTCCGACTATGAGGCGCATGACGCGCTGATGGCAGTTGCGCACAATGCCATGGTCTCGGACGACAGCCGCTTCCGTCTGACGCCCGATCATTACCTGAAGAGCCGCAAGGAAATGGCGGCGCTGTTTGCCGACCTGCCCGAGGCGTTGCAAAACACCGTCGAGATTGCCCGGCGTTGCTCCTTCATGCTGAAGACCCGCGGGCCGATCCTGCCGCGGTTCACCGGAGCCACCGCGGATCCGGAGGAGGCCGAGCGCGCCGAGGCAAACGAACTGCGCCGCCAGGCGGAGGAGGGGCTCGAGGAACGTCTGGCTCGGCTTGGCATGGCGACCGGCTACAGCGAACAGGACTATCGTGAGCGGCTGGCCTTCGAGCTCAGCGTTATCGAGCGCATGAAGTTCCCCGGCTACTTCCTGATCGTTGCCGACTTCATCAAATGGGCAAAGCAGCATGACATTCCCGTCGGCCCGGGCCGCGGTTCGGGCGCGGGCTCGCTCGTTGCCTATGCGCTGACGATCACCGACGTCGATCCGATGCGCTTCTCGCTGCTGTTCGAGCGCTTCCTCAATCCCGAGCGCGTCTCGATGCCCGACTTCGATATCGACTTCTGCCAGGATCGACGTGAAGAGGTGATCCGCTACGTCCAGCGCAAGTATGGCCGCGAGCAGGTGGCGCAGATCATCACCTTCGGTTCGCTGCAGGCGCGCGCGGCCCTGCGCGACGTCGGCCGCGTGCTGGAAATGCCCTATGGCCAGGTCGACAAGATCTGCAAGCTGGTGCCCAACAATCCGGCCAACCCGACGCCGCTCTCCAAGGCGATCGAGGAGGAGCCGCGCCTGCAGGAAGAGGCGGAGAAGGAGCCGGTCGTCGCACGCCTTCTTGATATCGCCCAGAAGATCGAAGGTCTCTATCGCCACGCCTCGACCCATGCCGCCGGCATCGTGATCGGCGACCGGCCGCTGTCGCAGCTCGTGCCGATGTATCGCGATCCGCGATCGGACATGCCGGTCACTCAGTTCAACATGAAGTGGGTGGAGCAGGCGGGCCTCGTCAAGTTCGACTTCCTCGGCCTGAAGACCCTGACCGTGCTGAAGGTCGCGGTCGAATTCGTCAGGCAGCGCGGCATCGAGGTCGACCTGGCGAGCATTCCGCTCGACGATGAGAAGACCTACGAGATGCTGTCACGCGGCGAAACGGTTGGCGTGTTCCAGGTGGAAAGTGCCGGCATGCGCAAGGCGCTGATCGGCATGCGGCCCGACTGCATCGAGGACATCATCGCGCTGGTGGCGCTCTATCGTCCGGGCCCGATGGAGAACATCCCTGTCTATAACGCCCGCAAGCATGGCGAAGAGGAGATCGAGTCGATCCATCCGAAGATCGACCATCTGCTGAAGGAAACACAGGGCGTTATTGTCTACCAGGAACAGGTGATGCAGATCGCCCAGGTGCTCTCGGGCTACTCGCTCGGCGAGGCCGACCTTCTGCGCCGCGCCATGGGTAAGAAGATCAAGGAGGAAATGGACAAGCAGCGTGCCCGTTTCGTCGACGGCGCCGTGAAGAACGAGGTGTCGAAGCCGCAGGCCGACCTGATTTTCGACCTGCTCGCCAAGTTCGCCAACTACGGCTTCAACAAGTCGCACGCCGCAGCCTACGCCATCGTCTCCTACCAGACCGCCTTTATGAAGGCGCATTATCCGGTCGAGTTCCTGGCCGCGTCGATGACGCTCGACATGTCCAACACGGAAAAGGTCAACGATTTCCGCCAGGATGCCAATCGCCTCGGCATCCAGGTGATCGCACCATCGGTGCAGACCTCGTTCCGGCAGTTCCAGACGGGTGAGAATCGGATCTACTATTCGCTTGCCGCCATCAAGGGCGTCGGTGAATCGGCGGTCGAGCACATCGTCGAAGTTCGTGGGGACCGCACCTTTGCGAGCCTCGAAGACTTCTGCCTGAGGATTGATCCGAAGCTTCTCAATCGTCGCGTCTTCGAAAGCCTGATTGCCGCCGGCGCCTTCGATTGTTTCGGCTATGACCGGGCGGAGCTGGTCGGCGGCCTCGACCGTATCCTCGGCTTTGCCCAGCGTGCCCAGGAAAACAAGACGAGCGGCCAGAGCGACATGTTCGGCGCGGGGGCTGCCACCGGGCCGGAACGCATCGCGCTTCCGACCTATACGCCCTGGCTCGCTTCGGAGAAGCTGCACCGCGAGTTCCAGGTGCTCGGCTTCTACCTCTCCGCTCACCCGCTCGACACCTACAATGCGTTGCTCGCCAAGATGCGCGTGCAAACCTTTGGCGATTTTGCCGGCGCGGTCAAAAAAGGGGCGACCGCCGGACGGCTCGCCGGCACCGTGACCTCCAAGCAGGAGCGCAAGACCCGCACGGGCAACAAGATGGGCATCGTCGCTTTCTCGGATTCTTCCGGCCAGTTCGAAGCGGTGCTGTTTTCCGAGATGCTGCACCAGTATCGCGACCTGCTCGAGCCGGGCAAATCGCTGGTCATGACGGTTGCCGCCGAGGAGCGGCCGGAAGGCATTGGCCTGCGCATCCAGACGCTGCGCTCACTCGAAGAGGAATCGCTACAGCTGCAGAAGGCCCTGCGGGTCTACGTGCGCGATTCCGGCCCGCTGAAGTCGATCGCCTCCCATCTCAACACCCGGGGTGACGGTCTCGTTTCCTTCGTCGTCATCAAGGACAATGGCCAGCGCGAAATCGAGGTCGAGCTCAGCGAGAAGTTCCGGATCTCGCCGGAGATCGCCGCAGCGCTCCGTTCAGCACCGGGCGTGGTCGACGTCGAACTGGTCTGATCGCGTCCCGCAACGTCACCGTTTCGTCTCGCCGGCGAAAGACCGGCGAGCGTGGTGATTCAATTGCCAGGGAAGGAGAACCGCGCCGAGCACTTGCCCTGCTCGGCATCAGCCAGCGGGACGAGGCCGCGTGATGGTGATGAAATCGGTGCCCTGGCCGGTTTCCAGTCCGCTATCCATATCGGCGATCGACAGCGACGACCCTTCAGTCAGGAGATCTTCGACCCGCCTGCGAACATCGTCCGCTATCGTCAGTCGCGCCAGCGTGCGCTGTATGCCGTTAAACGCAAAGGGGTCGGCGTCGATGGTGATGCCAAGCCGCTTCATTGTCGAAGCGGTCAGGTGATTTTCGAGCGAGGCGCCGAACCACTTGCCTTCAGCGCCTTCCTCTTCATTGTGCCGGAACTGCAGAAAATGCGTTCCAAGCGCCTCTTCCGGCTTGTCGATGGTGAGGCCTGCCTCAAAGAGCGGCTTGAATCCCTGCCGCACGAGCAACTTGCCGTTCTGCGGCGGCGTGCGTCCCGCTTTGCGCAGGAGCCGCTCGGTCAGCTCCGGCGTCAGCTTGCCGTCGCTCTCAAGGCCCTCGCTCGCCTGAAATGCTTTGAGTGCTGCAATCGTCGCGGGCCCGGCGTGGCCGTCGATCGTCCCGGGCCCATAGCCGAGAGCCTCTAGCGATGTTTGCACCTCGCGCATGCCGTCGCGCGCGTCACTGCGCGTGATCAGGATGCGGATGGGTTCGCCCAGGGCTGTGGCCGTACCGGTCGCGCCGCCTGGCGGTTCTGTCATGGCGATTTCGACGGGCGCATCGCCGACCTGGCTGATGGCTGGCCGAAGCGGCACGTCGGAAAGCGGCGGCAGGGCTTCCGTCGGCGCCGGTCGGAAGAGCAGGGCGCTTTTCACCTCGCTTGGTGTTATCTGGCGGTCGGAGATCAGCACATGCACACCACGCTCGGTCATCTTGTAGAGCGTAGCGGCAAAGCTGCCCGGAAGCCGCACGCAGCCATGCGAGGCCGGGTAATCCGGCACGTGGTTTGATCCGTGCAGCGCGATGCCCGACCAGGTCAGCCGCTGCATGAACGGCATTGGCGCGTTCGAATAGATGTTCGACTTATGGTGGCGCCGCTTTTCCAGGATCGAGAAGATGCCTGATGGCGTCGTATGCCCGGCCTTGCCGGTCGACACAGGCGACGTCGCAATCACCGCGTCGCCGTCATAGACGACGAGCGACTGCTGGTCTTTCGACACAATGATCTGTAGCGGCCCGCGACTGCCTGCAAACCCGGTGGCCGGTGACAACAGCAGAGCAACGAAGCTGGCGGTGAGAGCGAAACGCGATACCATACACTCAACCCAACACGTGACTTGGCGCTCGAGCCTAGTCTGCAAACTTTAAGGAATTCATCCAGGTGCCGTGTGGGGTTCATCAAGCTTGCGTGATCCGAGCGGACCAAGCGCGTGGGCGGGCTGTTGGCGCAAGGTCTCAGGGATCGCGTTTCCTGGTCCCAAACGTGTAGCCGGTCTCCACGCTTGCCTTGCCGAACTTGTCGCGCAGCCTGTTCATGGCGTCTTCGGCCGCGGCGCGGCGCGTTGCCGCCGGATCGACCAGATCGGGTGGGTCGGCGAGATCCGGATTGGAGAGATCGCTGACGCCGATGCCGATCAGCCGGTACTTCGTGCCATCCGTTTCCTTTTCCAGAAGCTGCAGGCCGGTGCGGAAGATCCGGTCTGCCAGCCGCGTGGGACTGTCGAGACGCCGGTTACGCGTACGCAGCTTGAAATCTGCCGTTTTCAGTTTCAGGACGACGGTCTGGCCGGCGAGCTCAGATTTGCGCAACCGATGCGCCACCTGCTCGCTGAGCCGCCTGAGGTGAACGACGAGGTCGTCGTACCGCGAAAGGTCGTCATTGAAGGTGGTTTCGGATGATACACTCTTGGCTTCACCGTCGATTTCGACCGCCCTTTCGTCGAGCCCGCGCGATAGGCGAAAGAGCCGCTGCCCCATCGTGCCGTAGCGGCGCATGAGGTCGCCTTCCTCCATCGTCTGCAACTGGCCGATCGTGCGGATCCCGTCGCGCTCCAGTGCCGTGGCAAAGGCCTTGCCGACCCCCCAGATGAGCGTGACCGGCTTTTCCCGCAGGAAGTCCAGCGCCTCGGCTTGGCCGATGACGGAGAAACCGCGTGGCTTCTGCAGATCGGAGGCGACCTTGGCGAGGAACTTGCAGTAGGAGAGGCCAACCGAAACGGTAATGCCGATCTCCTGTTCGACGCGGCGGGCGAAGCGGGCAAGCGTACGGGCCGGCGGATCGTGGTGCAGGCGTGCAGTGCCCCGCAACTCCAGGAAGGCCTCGTCGATCGACAGCGGCTGCACCAGCGGTGTCAGTTCCTGCATCAGCATGCGCACTTCGCGGCCGACGCGGACGTATTTTTCCATGTCGGGTTTGACGACAACCGCCTGCGGGCAGGCCTCCAGCGCCTTGAACATCGGCATAGCCGAACGCACGCCATGGATGCGGGCAATGTAGCAGGCGGTGGAGACCACGCCGCGTTTGCCCCCACCGATGATCACCGGCTTGTCGGCAAGCTCGGGATTGTCGCG
Organism: Ensifer sp. MJa1; assembly: GCF_037026475.1. NCBI lineage: Bacteria > Pseudomonadati > Pseudomonadota > Alphaproteobacteria > Hyphomicrobiales > Rhizobiaceae > Ensifer > Ensifer sp. MJa1. Next base: position 40,814 of record NZ_JAKUMO010000027.1, read on the forward strand.
TTTCTCGATCGACGCATAAAACGCGTCGCAATCGATGTGAGCCAATGTCAGATCATAGAGCTCCGCATGACGCAGAATGCGCGGGCTGCCGCAAGCGACGCAACGCCGCACGGACGCTGCCTGTTCCTTAAGGCAGTCGCGGCAGAAACCTGGAATGAGAGGAGCGCTTTCGACCATGCCTGGAACAAATGTTGAACATTGCGACCTTACGCTCTAGGCTAGCGAGTCTCAAGGGAGGCGCGGTTGGAAATCACACTCCAGTTCACACCGGTGACGGAGGATCGCTGGGCGGATTTCGAGCGGCTTTTTGAGCCGAATGGCGCCTATGGCGGTTGCTGGTGCACCGCGCTGCGCCTGCCACATTCTGCGCGCAAGGCGATGTCGGCAGCCGGGAACAAGGCCTTTATCAGGACGCGGATCGGCCTGGGGCCGCCGCCGGGCATCCTCGGCTATTTTGAGGGAGCGCCCGTCGCTTGGGTTCAGGTTGGTCCGCGCCACGATATCCCGCAGTTCAATTCGCCGCGCACGGTCGCGCGGCCACTGGAGGAGCGTGAGGCAACCGATCCGAAGATTTGGGCGCTGAGCTGCCTGTTCATGCAGTCGAAGCTCAGGGGCAGGGGCCTTAGTCATCAGCTTGTAAGCGGTGCGGTCGCATTCGCCAGGGCGAGCGGCGCCCGCTATCTCGATGCCTGTCCGATCGACCACGCCAAACAACCGAAGTCGGTTGCGCTATGGGTCGGTCCGACATCCGTGTTTGAAGCCGCAGGCTTCGAAGTCTTGGCGCGTCGCAAGGACAGCAGGCCGTTGATGCGATTGGATTTGGGCCAATGATCAACGCGATTGGGTCAGTTGTCGAAATGGGCGCGAATGGCCGCGGCCGCCTCCGCCCAATTGGAAACAAGGCGGATGCCGGGATCGGGCGCAGGCGCAAGTGCGCGAAACTCGACGTTAACCATCAGGTTGATCAGCAGGCAGGACGGGACATGACGCTGGACCGACTGCAGGTTGCGAAGGATATCATCGACAAAGACCAGCGGAACGGCGCGCCCTGCGTGCAGCTCTTGGACGATCGGTCCTTTCGGCTCCTCGGTCGCAAGCAACGGATAGGGAAGGCCGAGGCGATCGAGCAAAGCGCGCCGGACGGCGGCATGATGCGGCGGCATTGCGGTCAGAAAGACGATGTCAGCTTCTTCGGACAGTGCGGCGAGCGTATCGACCACCTGGACGGCCGGCGTCTGCCAGCGATCCTGCGAACCGTAGAAGGCATCGAGAAGGGCTTTGACCTCTGCCTCCGTCACCGGTTGATCGTCGGTGCGGTTGACGATGTTGCCGGTCAGACGGAAGGAACGCGGAAGCAGAGCGTGGTCGCAGCTGTCAAGAAAGGCTCTGAAGGGGTTGATGAATTCGAGAACGACTTCATCGATGTCGCTGACGATCAGTGGTCGCGGGCGAAGTTGGATCTGACCGACTGTCGACATATCCCGCGCGCTCAATCTTCAAAACCGGAATGGCCTGACAGCTCCATGTGGGCGCGCACAACATCCTGCGGTGCCGTCCCGGTCGCCTCGCAGAATGCAAGCAGCGTCGGCTCATGCTCCATGAGAAACGCGGTGATGCCGCCCATGAAGCCGGGCTCAGCAATGGCCGTTCGCAGTGAGCCGGGCTCGGTGCCGGTCAGCGCCAGGAAGCGGGACAAAAGCTCAGGTTCTCCGGCGAGCCAGGCAAGAATGTCGATGGCGATTTCTTCGGCACTTTTCATTGGTTCGTCCCCGTATGGTTTTTACGCCCGGAGTTACCTATTTTTCAACCAAATAGGCCTATCTCTGAAGTTGAGGAAATGGGTCGAGTCGTCGGCTCCGCAAGTTAAATGTCCTGAGGAGACTTGCAAGGTGACGACGGACAGCAAGGGATCGACATGCCCAAACAGGTAATGATTGTTGAAGACAACGAGCTGAACATGAAGCTGTTCCGCGACCTGATTGAGGCCTCCGGCTATGCGACGATCCAGACGCGCAACGGCATGGAGGCGCTCGAGCTTGCGCGCAAGCACCGGCCCGATCTCATTCTGATGGATATCCAGTTGCCGGAAGTATCCGGCCTGGAAGTGACGAAATGGCTGAAGGAAGACGACGAATTGCACGTCATCCCGGTCATCGCCGTCACCGCCTTTGCCATGAAGGGAGACGAGGAGCGCATCCGCCAGGGTGGATGCGAAGCCTATGTTTCCAAACCGATCTCCGTACCGAAGTTCATAGAAACGATCAAAACCTACCTGGGCGATGCCTGAGCGGCGGGAAAAATTGATATGACTGCGCGTATTCTTGTTGTCGATGATGTGCCGGCCAATGTGAAGTTGCTCGAAGCCCGGCTCCTTGCCGAATACTTCGATGTGTTGACCGCCAATGACGGGTACGCGGCGCTGGCGCTGTGCGAGAAGACGCCGATCGATCTCGTTCTTCTCGACATCATGATGCCGGGCCTTGACGGATTTGAAGTCTGCGAACGGTTGAAGGCGAGCCCGAAGACGGCGCATATCCCCGTTGTCATGGTGACGGCACTCGACCAGCCGTCGGATCGCGTGCGTGGCCTGAAGGCCGGCGCCGACGACTTCCTGACGAAGCCCGTCAACGATCTGCAACTGATGTCGCGCGTGAAGAGCCTCGTACGGCTGAAGAACGTGAGCGACGAACTGCGCCTGCGCGCCCAGACGGCGCAGACCATCGGCCTTGAGGATGTTGGCCGTGCCGATCGTCCTGACGAACCCGGCAACGTCCTGCTCGTCGACGGCCGCGGTTCTTCGCAGGAGCGCCTGCAGCGCGCCCTCAAGCCGATCGCCGATGTCTCGGTCATCTCCGATCCGCAAGCAGCACTTTTCGAAGCTGCCGAGAACAATTTTGATCTCGTCATCGTCAACGCGAACTTCGATGACTACGATCCCTTGCGGCTGTGCTCGCAGTTGCGTTCCCTTGAGCGCACACGCTTCATTCCGATCCTTTTGATCGCGGAGCAGGGCAGCGACGAGATGGTGGTGCGCGCGCTCGACCTTGGCGTGACCGACTACTTGATGCGGCCGGTCGACCCGAATGAACTGATCGCCCGGTCGATGACCCAGATCCGGCGCAAGCACTGCAATGACAGGCTGCGCGCGAGCGTGCAGCAAACCATTGAACTGGCTGTCACCGACGGCCTTACCGGAATGTACAACCGGCGTTATTTCGATACCCATCTGAAGTTGCTGATGGATCGCGCGGCTGCGCGCGGCCGGCCGTTGTCCATCTGCATGACGGACATCGACCGTTTCAAGCAGGTCAACGATACCTATGGCCATGACGTCGGAGATGACGTTCTGCGCGAATTTGCCAACCGGATCCGCACCACGGTGCGCGGCGCAGACCTTGCCTGCCGTTTCGGCGGCGAGGAGTTTATCGTGGTGATGCCGGATACTTCGGCAGAAATGGCGGCTGGTGTGGCCGAGCGCCTGCGCACGATCATCGAAAGCTTGCCTTTCCCGATCGCACAAGAAGACGGGCCGTTGAAGATAACCGCCTCCATGGGCATTGCGACCCTGAGGCCGGGCAGCGACACGGCGGAGGCTCTCTTGAAACGGGCCGATACTGCGCTCTACCAGGCCAAACACGAGGGCCGCAATCGCGTGGTCGCCGCAGCGGCCTGAGCGTAGCTCCGGCTGGCCGCTGCCGATCCGGCCCCCGGCGATTTGCCAGGGCCACCTCTTGCAGGTTGCATTTAAAGTTGTATTCTCGCCGTGGCCGATGCTACCGGGGAGTTTGAGTGGCAACGGCTGCCATGCATTTCGCCTGTCTTACTCTGATACACAATTAACCATGTGCTGAGCGACGCCGCTTTGCGCATTAAGAATTCGTTGATTTTTTTCCATTTTCAGGTGATGCTGATGAACAAGGAGGCATCCCCTCCAGAGATTTTGGTTACCCCATGATGCTCAGGTCCGCCGCATCTCCTGGGTCGTGGGGTTGGTCGGTTGGCTTTTGACCTCTGCGGAATCCTCGTGCCGCAGTCAGATGCCAGCCGACCCCCTTTTAAAAACGCCGTCCCGGCTCGGGGCGGCGTTTTTGATTCTGCCTGCAAGCAAGCGCACGGCCCGTCGGGGAAGGGGAGGCGGAGCATGGCCAAGGTCCGGCGAGGGATCGAGTCTGTAGCCGGCGCCGAAAAAGGAAAGGGCGCCAGACCCAGGAGGTCGGCGCCCTTTAATTCCGCAGAAACGTTCGATCTTACTTGATCTTGGTTTCCTTGAATTCAACGTGCTTCTTGACGACCGGGTCGTACTTGGTCTTGGTCATCTTTTCCGTCATCGTACGGCTGTTCTTGGTGGTGACGTAGAAGAAACCCGTGTCGGCTGTCGACAGCAGCTTGATCTTGATGGTGGTGGCTTTTGCCATGGTCGTCCTGCCTTTATGAAAATGAAAGCCGTGGACAACCGGTTGCGGGCCACGGGCAAGGTTGGCGCGAAACTACAAATCGCGGCCGAAAAGTCAAGGCCGTTTTGGATTCAAAACGATCCTGACCACGGAAAGCGCGACATAGAGGCCGAAAAAGCCGGCAATTGCCCAGGCAAAGCCGTTGTTTCCGGTGACATCCATGGCTGCTCCGATGGCTTGAGGTCCCGCAACAGTTCCGACGGCATAGGAAAACACGAAGGCTGCGTTTGCCGCAGCTAGGTCTGCACCCTGCAGCCGTGAACCCAGATGGCTAAGGCCAACCGTGTAAAGCCCGGAAACACAACCGCCCCAGAACAAAAGCACGACCGCCATCAGGAACCAGCTTTCGGCGAGCATCGGCAGACAGAGCGCGCCGATCAGGCCAATCACCGTCATGGCCGACAAGAGCGTGCGGCGGTCTTTCACGCGGTCGGACAGCATGCCGAGCGGGATCTGGAAGATGAAGTTGCCGATTCCCATCACCGTCAAAAGCAGCGCGGCCTGCGATTCGGTAAAACCGGATCGGGTGCCGAACACCGGGAACAGCGAAAGACCGCCCGATTCGACGGCGCCGAAGATGAACACCGCCGCGGTCGCCGTCGGCACGAGGAACACATAGCGCATGAAATGGCGCTCTGGCTTCTCGTCGATGACGGGGCTTTCGTCGCGCGCCAGGAAGATCGGAACGGCCGCAAGCAGGATGACGCCGGCGCCCACGACGAAGGGAAGAATGCCTTCGCTGCCGAGGATAGAGAACAGCAAGGGACCGGTGGCAAAGCCGAGTGAAAGCACGGTACCGTAGATGCCGAGCACGAAGCCGCGCTTTGCCGGCGGGGCCGTCGCGTTGATCCAGAATTCCGAGAGGATGAAGAGCACGGTGATCGCACCGTGGAACACCACACGCAGCGGAAACCAGAGCCAAAAGTTGGTGATGTAGTAGAACCCGAAGGCGCTGACAGCGGCAAGCAGCACGGCCCACAGCATGGTTGGCGCGACGCCGTGCCGGTGGGCGAACTTGGTGGTGAAGGGCGCTGCCGCCATCGACGCCAGGCCAGCCATCGCCGAGTTGAGGCCGATGAGCGTCGACGAGATTCCGCGCTTTTCCATGATGATGGAGAGCAGCGGAAGCCCGAGCCCTATCGCGATGCCGACGGCGCTGATGGCGGCAACAGCCGCGATCAGCGATCGCCAGTGAATTTCCTCAACCGGTGCAATTGTACCGGACGACGGCTGTGACATCTAACGAGGGTCCTTAGAGCAATGTGCGGACGAATCGCCCACGGCGCGTGGTGTAGAGTGGCACTGGACGCTCACAGGGAAGCGACGGATCGGAATCAAGGCCGCTTTTGAGGTCCGCCAGAATGACGGCGGTGATGTCAGGTATCCGTACCGACGGAGTAACGTCCACATCGATCCACTGCAAATCCTGAAGCTCCCGACTGTCCAGGAAACGCGTCGGGTCGATGCCGGCCTCATCCACAAACAGGGCGAAGAAGCGCGTGTCGAACCGCCTCGCGTGGCCTGGAGGGGTGATGGCCCGTGCCATATAGCGCAAGTTCGCGAGATCGGGAAGGAACGGAACTGGGGCTGCCTGCGCAGGCGAGGGCTTGCCGACGGCGATGCCTGCCTCCTCGTAGAGCTCGCGCAGGCCCGCCAATGCCAGCGCGCGGGCGCGGGCGTCCGTGAGGTTGCGGCCGCCCGCCGTCTTTAAGGCGCGCAGCACGGTCGGATGAAGATCGGAAGCAAAGCCGAGGCGATGGTCCCCGGCATCGCGGCGCCCGCCCGGGAAGACATAGACATCGGGCATGAAGACGTGGGCGCTGTGCCGCCGGCCCATCAGCACCCTTACCCGTGCCCCGTCGCGGTCAAGCAGCATCACGGATGCCGCATCGCGTGGTCTGACGGTTGCGGAACGTTGGCGCGTGACCTCGTCGCCTGGGCTCCGCTGCGACATCATGCCCTGTCGTCTCGTGAGGGTAGCACGTCTTCGGGCGCATCTTCGTGGCCCCCGAAGCCATGCATCTTGAGCGCCCACTGCAGGCCGATGACGGCACCCTTGACGGGCTGCAGCAGCGCCAGGGAACTGACGACGGTGATCGGCGCCCAGATGGCCAGGTGCTGCCATGTGGTCAGCGGCAGGATGAGGTCGGTCATCATGTAGCCGGCAAGCACGAGGTGGCCGACGATCGTCACGACGATGTAGGGTGGAAAATCATCGGCGCGGTGATGGTCCATGCGTTCGCCGCAGGCCGCACAGGCGTCCACGGACTTGACGTAAGCGCGAAAGAGCTTGCCGCTGCCACAGGCTGGGCAGCGCCCGAGAAAGCCGCGTTTCATCGACCGGCCGACCGGCCGCTCGTCGCTTTGACTGCCGCCCAGGTGAAGCGTTTCGCCTACCGCTGCTTTCATGCTCATTCCTCTACCCTGACAGGGATCTATCGCCGTCCTCTCGGCGGCCGCGTTCCCGGCTTCTTGCGCGCCCCGGTGCGGTCCCGCCGGCCCGACTTGTGGAAGGAGCGCGTCGCCGTCGGCATCTTGCGCCCTTCACTCAGCATCTCAAACCGCAATGCCCCTGCAAGCGGCACCGCTTCGACGAGCTTGACGCGGACCGGATCACCGAGCCGATAACCGAGGCCGGTCTTCTCACCGGAGAGCGCTTGATGCGCCTCATCATAGATGAAGTAGTCGCGCCCGAGCGTAGATATAGGAACGAAGCCGTCGGCACCATAGGCGGGCAGGGTGACAAAGAGTCCCGCCTTGGTGACGCCGGAAACCCGGCCGTCGAATTCCTCGCCGACGCGACCGTTGAGGTGGTGGGCGATCAGGCGGTCGACAGTGTCGCGTTCCGCTGCCATGGCGCGACGCTCGAAGGTCGAGATCTCGGCGGCGATGTCGTCGAGCACCGCCTCTTCCTGCGGCGTCAACCCGCCTTCGCCGAGTCCGAGCGAGGCAACCAGCGCCCGGTGCACGATGAGGTCGGCATAGCGGCGGATCGGCGAAGTGAAATGCGCATATTTCAGCAGATTGAGACCGAAGTGCCCGATGTTCTCCGGGCTGTAGATAGCCTGGCTCTGGGAGCGCAGCACCATCTCGTTGACCATGGTTTCGAACGGCTTGCCCTCGGCCTTGGCGAGGACGCCGTTGAAATGGTTCGAGCGCATGTTGCCGCCCTTGACGAGCGAGATGTCGAGGGTGGCCAGGAACTCGCGCAGGCTTTCCTGCTTGGCAAGCGACGGCTGGTCGTGCACGCGGTAGATCAAGACCTGGCGCTTCTGCTCCAGCGTCTCCGCCGCAGCGACGTTAGCCTGGATCATCATCTCTTCGATCAGCTTGTGCGCGTCGAGGCGTTCAGGAACGAAGACACGATCCACCGTGCCATCCGGCTTCAGGATGATCTTGCGCTCGGGCATGTTGAGCTCGAGCGGCTGACGGCGGTCGCGACCGCGCGTGAGAATGCGGTAGCCTTCCCAGAGCGGCTTCAGGATCGTCTCGAGGATCGGACCGGTCTTGTCGTCGGGGTTGCCGTCGATCGCTGCCTGCGCCTGCTGGTAGGAGAGCTTCGCCGCGCTCTTCATCATGACGCGGTGGAAGGTGTGGCCGGCCTTGCGGCCTTCCTTGGAGAAGCGCATGCGTACGGCGAGCGCCGGGCGGTCGACGCCTTCTTTCAGCGAGCAGAGGTCGTTTGAGATGCGTTCGGGTAGCATCGGCACGACGCGGTCGGGGAAATAGACCGAATTGCCACGCTTCAACGCCTCGAGGTCCAGTGCCGATTTCGGCCGGACATAGTAGGAGACATCAGCAATGGCGACCGTGACGATGACGCCGCCCGGATTGTCCTCGGACGGATCCGGTTCGGCATGAACAGCGTCGTCGTGGTCCTTGGCGTCAGCCGGGTCGATGGTGATGAGCGGCAGCGCACGCCAGTCCTCGCGGTGTGCCATGGTGGCCGGACCGGCAGCGTTCGCCTCCTCGATCACCCGCTCCGGGAAGACATGCGGAATGCCGTGCGCGTGGATCGCGATCATCGAGATCGCCTTCTCGGAGGCAACCGAGCCTATGACGGTCTGCACCTGCGCCCGCGGCAACCCGTAGCGGCCGAGCCGCGAGAGCTGCACTTCGACCAGATCGCCGTCCTGGGCGTTGCCGGTAAACTCGGGATCAACCAGTACTTCCTCGCCGCGCTTCTCGATCGGCATCAGGCGACCACCGCCGCCGGGCGTTGAGCGGAAGACGCCGAGTACGGCATCCTTTCGCTTGTCGAGCACCTTGATGATGCGCGCCGTATAGGCAGGGCCGCCACGCTCCTTGGCCGGGAAGATCTTGGCGAGCACCCGATCGCCGAGACCGCCGACCGGCACCTTGCCCTTGGCCTTGCCGACCGCCGACTGCTTGATCAGCACCGCCGGCGCGACGCCGTCATCGTCGAGCCATTCGGCCGGACGACCGATCAACTCGCCATCGACATCGCGGATGGTGATGTCGAGCACGGTGACCGGGGGCAGGGCCCCTGGGCGCACGAGCGACTTGCGCTTCTTCTCGACCAGGCCGTCGACTTCGAGCGACTTCAGCAGCGCCTTGAGTTCGACGCGGGTCTCACCCTTGAGGCCAAAGGCCTTGGCGATCTCACGCTTTGAGGCACGGTCCGGGTTTTCGGCGATGAAGCGCATCAGCACGTCGCGCGGCGGAACCGCGCCGTGGATGATGGGTTCGCTTGGCTGGGCCGATCCGGCCTTTGCCGCGCGTGCAGGCTTCCTGCCCAGGCTTCTTTTGCCGGACTGTTCGGTGGGATCGCGCGGTATTCTGGTCAAGATCAGTCCTTCTTGGCCTTGGCGGCCGTCTTTGTCTTGCTCTTGGCAGGTGCCTTGGCCTTCGCCGGCTTGGCGGCACCGTCCTCGGACTTGGCCGCAGCCTTCGTGGTCTTGGCCTTGGCTGCCTTGCCCTTGGTCGTTCCACCCTTGGCAGCGCGCTCTGCAATGAGCGCCAAGGCCTCCCCGACCGTCACCGACTGCGGATCCTTGCCCTTCGGCAGGGTGGCGTTGACCTTGCCCCAGTTGACATAGGGACCGTAGCGGCCGTCACGAACCGTGATGGCGCCACCTTCCGGATGATCGCCGAGCTCCTTGAGCGACGCGGCGGCGGTGCGGCCACGGCCGGCACCGGCCTTCGACTGCTTGTCGGCAAGCACGGAGACGGCACGGTTGAGGCCGATCGAGAAGACGTCCTCGATCGATTCGAGATTGGCATATGTGCCATCGTGCAGCACGAACGGTCCATAGCGACCAAGACCGGTGGAGATCATCTTGCCGGTTTCCGGATGGGCGCCGATGTCGCGTGGCAGCGACAGCAGCGCCACGGCCTTCTCGTGGTCGATCGTTGACGGCGTCCAGCCCTTGGGCAAGCTCGAGCGCTTCGCTTCCTTGCCATCGCCACGCTGGACATAGGGGCCGAAACGGCCGCTGCGCAGCGTGATTTCTTCGCCGGTGTGCGGGTCCTTGCCAAGCGCCTGCGGTTCGTTCGAGACCGCGGCTTCCTCGCCGTTGCTCTCGGAGGAAAGCTGGCGGGTGAAGTTGCACTCCGGATAGTTGGAGCAGCCGACGAAGGCGCCGTACTTGCCGAGCTTCAGCGACAGCTTGCCGGTGCCGCAGACCTGGCAGGTGCGCGGGTCGCCGCCGTCTTCGCGCTTCGGGAAGACCAGCGGCGCCAGTTCCTCGTTCAGCGCGTCGAGCACGTTGGTGACGCGCAGTTCCTTGGTTTCCTCGATCTGGGCGAAGAAATCCTTCCAGAAGTCGCGAAGCACGTCCTTCCAGTTGACTTCGCCGGCCGAGACCTGGTCGAGCTTTTCTTCGAGCGACGCGGTGAAGTCGTAGCCGACATAGCGCGTGAAGAAGCTCTCCAGGAACGCCGTCACCAGACGCCCCTTGGCCTGGGGCACGAGCTTGCGCTTGTCGTTGGTGATGTAGTCGCGGTCGAGCAGCGTCGTGACCGTCGCGGCATAGGTGGAGGGACGGCCGATGCCGAGCTCTTCCATCTTCTTGATCAGGCTTGCTTCCGAATAACGCGGCGGCGGCTCGGTGAAGTGCTGCGAGGCGTTGATCTTCTGCTTGGCGAGGTTTTCGCGGGCATTGATCTCCGGCAGGCGGCCGTCCTCGTCGCCATCATCGGTCTGCTCGCCGTCTTCCTTGGCGTCCGTATAGGCGGCGATGAAGCCGTCGAAGCGGATGACGGAACCGGTCGCGCGCAGGCCGGCCTTCTGGCCACCGTTGTCGGCGGTGATTTCAGCGGTCGTGCGCTCGATCTCGGCCGATGCCATCTGGCTGGCGATGCCGCGCTTCCAGACGAGGTCGTAGAGCCTCAGCATGTCTCCGTCGAGGAACTTGCGAACCTGGTCCGGCGTGCGGTTGAAATCGGTCGGCCGGATCGCTTCGTGCGCTTCCTGGGCATTCTTCGCCTTGGTTGAATAGAAGCGCGGTTTTTCCGGCAGGTAACGGTCGCCGAACTGGCTGGCGATCGCCTTGCGCGATGCCTCGATGGCTTCCGGTGCCATCTGCACGCCGTCGGTACGCATATAGGTGATGAGGCCGACGGTCTCGCCGCCGATATCGACACCTTCATAGAGCTTCTGCGCGACCTGCATGGTGCGAGACGCGGAGAAGCCGAGCTTCGAGGAAGCGGCCTGCTGCAGCGTCGACGTGGTGAACGGCGGCGACGGATTGCGCTTGACCGGCTTGGCCTCGATGCTGTCGACCACATAGGCCGCACCTTCGAGCAAAGTCTTCAGGCGGTTTGCTTCCTCGCCGTTGCCGACAGCCCTCGGGGCGAGGCGCTTGCCGTCAGCCGAAACGAGACGAGCTTCGAACTCGTCGCCGCGCGGGGTCTTCAGAAGGGCGGAAATGTTCCAGTATTCTTCAGAGATGAAGCGTTCGATCTCGCTTTCGCGGTCGCAGACGAGGCGTAGGGTGACGGACTGCACCCGTCCGGCCGAGCGGGCGCCCGGCAGCTTGCGCCAGAGCACCGGCGAAAGATTGAAGCCGACGAGGTAGTCGAGAGCGCGGCGCGCCAGATAAGCGTCGACCAGCGAGATGTCTATGTCGCGCGGATGAGCGATCGCTTCGAGAACGGCCTTCTTGGTAATGGCGTTGAACGCCACGCGCTTGACCGGCTTGTCGCCGAGCACTTTCTTTTTCTTCAAGAGGTCGAGCACGTGCCAGGAAATCGCTTCGCCTTCGCGATCCGGGTCGGTTGCCAGAATGAGGCCGTCGGAGGATTTGACCGCGTCGGCGATATCCTTCATGCGTTTCGCCGAGGCGCCATCGACCTCCCAGGACATCTCGAAGTCTTCATCCGGACGGACCGAGCCGTCCTTTGCCGGCAGATCGCGCACATGGCCGAACGAAGCCAGCACCTTGTAGCCAGGCCCCAGGTACTTGTTGATCGTCTTTGCCTTGGAAGGCGATTCCACCACTACAACATTCATCGTCATTTTCTGAGACAACCGGTTCTGGTTCGGGCGTCAGCGCCGCTTGCGCCATGGTTCGCCTGATATCGACGCCCCGAAATGGACAGGGATTCGTGCGGGGTCAAGAGGGTTCACCCAAAATAACGACGAGAGGGCGTTGCGCAACTCACGCAGGATTGCCGGCCGGGCGCACTCTGCAACAACTCGTTCGCCGCGGATTTGCGCCGTGGGATTGTCGGCATCCGTCATTCCGGGCTCGCCAGCGACACGCGGCCGCCCGCGTGACGTTCAAGGCGGCCCGCAAGATCGAGCTCCAGCAGAAGCAGGTAGACCTGCGCCGGCGAGAGGCCCGTGTGCCGGACGATGTCGTCGATTTCCGCCGGCGTCGGGCCAAGGGCATCGGCGAGTGCGGAACGGTCATGGTCGCTGGTCGTGGTCGGGCCGTCCGGCCGAACGTTGTTGTCCGGCTCTCTGATCGCGGCAGGCAACGGCAGTTCCAATTGGCTGAGCGGCGCCAGCGCCTCGGTGATGTCCTCGGGCGAGGTCGTAACGATTGCGCCCTGCTTCAGCAAGTCGTTGGTTCCGTGGCAGCGCGGATCGAGTGGCGATCCGGGAACGGCAAAGACGAGCCGACCGAAGTCGGCGGCATAACGTGCCGTGATCAGCGAACCGGAACGGTGCGCCGCTTCGACGATTGCGACGCCGAGGCCGACGCCGGCAATCAGGCGGTTGCGCCGAGGAAAATCGCGCGCGCGCGGCTCCCAGCCGAAGGGCATCTCGCTGATCGCCAGGCCGCGACCCGACGTGATCTCCTCAAGCAGGCCGATATTCTCCGGCGGGTAAGGCCGGTCGAGACCACCGGCGAGCGCGGCGATCGTGCCGGTTCCAAGGCTTGCGCGGTGGGCGGCCGTATCGATGCCGCGGGCAAGGCCGGACGCGATCACATAGCCGGCGCGGCCGCTCTCGCGAGCGATCATGGCGGCGAATTTGGCGCCGCTGATCGAGGCATTGCGTGAGCCGACGATCCCAAGCGACGGCCGCGTCGCTGCGTCGAGGTCGCCTTTCATCGCCAGCAGCGGCGGAGCGCCATCGATCTGCCGTAGTGCGGAGGGGTATCCGGGCTCGCCAATACCGACGAAGACGGCGCCGTGCCGTCGCGCAGCTTCCAGTTCCCTTTCGGCCTCGTTTACGGAGGCGATGCGATAGGCCTGTTGCTTGCCGCCGCGTCTCGACAGTTCGGGAAGGGCATCGAGCGCGTTTTCCGCGGTGCCGAAGTGATTGATCAGGTCCCTGAAGGCGACGGGACCGACGTTGTCGCTGCGGATCAGCCGCAGCCAGGAGATCTTCTGTCGTTCGGTCAGCGCAACTCCGGTTCGTCCTGCGCTGTCCTTCGACATTATCCCTTGTCTCCGATCTTGCTTTCCGTGCCGGCAAGCAGCCGCTGGATATTGGCGCGGTGCTTCACCCAGCTAATGACGGTCATCACCGCGAAAAGGAGGGCGACCTTTGCGTCACCTACTGCGTAGAGTAGAGCAGGAATGATAGCTGTTGCAACCAGGGCGGACAATGACGAGTAGCGGGTGATTTTCGCCAACGCGAGCCAGATGGCTGCAAAGGCGAGCACCATCAGCGGCGCAAGACCAAGAAGCACGCCGATATAGGTAGCGACACCCTTGCCGCCCTTGAAGCCGAGCCAGACCGGGTAGAGATGGCCAATGAAAGCCGCGAAGCCGGCGGCGATGCCTGCTTCGACACCCCAGCGGGCGGCGATAGCCGCCGCAGCCGTCCCTTTTAGCGCATCCAGCAGCAATGTTGCCGCCGCCAGCTTCTTGTTGCCGGTTCTGAGCACGTTGGTCGCGCCGATGTTGCCCGAGCCGATCTTGCGCACATCGCCGAGGCCGGCCATGCGGGTGAGAAGCAGGCCGAATGGAATCGAGCCGAGCAGATAGCCGAAGCCAAGGCTCAACAGCGTCAAGGGCAGCCCGAGCTGCCAGGAAAGTATATCCACCGGTTCCCCTCCCGCGTGACCGCTTGCGGCTTATGCAGAATGCACAAGCTTGCCGGCAACATAGGTTTGCACAACCCGTCCGGTAAAGCGTGCATTTTCAAACGGCGTGTTCTTGGAGCGGGAGACGATCGCTTCCTTATAGAGAACCCACGGTTCGTCGAGATCGATGACGGCGATATCGGCCTTGGCGCCCGGCTTGAGCGTGCCGGCGTCGAGCCCGAAGATTTGAGCCGGGCGCGTCGACATGGCATCGATCAGCCGCATCAAGGGTACCTGGCCACTGTGGTGGAGGCGAAGGGCGGCAGCGGCAAGCGTCTCAAGTCCGATGGCGCCATCTTCCGCATCGGCAAACGGCAGGCGCTTGGTGTCGACGTCCTGCGGGTCATGCGAGGAGACGATGATATCGATGGTGCCGTCGGCGAGCGCCTCGGCCATGGCGACCCGGTCGTCTTCGCTGCGCAAGGGCGGCGAAAGCTTGAAGAAGCTCCGGTACTCGCCGATGTCGTTCTCGTTGAGCGCCAGGTTGTTGATCGAGATGCCACAGGTGACATTGGCGCCACGCTGGCGCGCCAGGCGGACGGCATCGGCCGACTCGGGAACCGAGAGTTGCGCGGCGTGGTAGGCGGCCCTCGTCAGTCCGGCGATGCGCAGGTCGCGCTCGAGCGGAATGATCTCTGCCTCACGCGGGATCCCGGAGAGGCCAAGCCAGCTGGCAAGCAGGCCCTCATGCATGACGCCGTTGGCGCCGAGATACTTGTCGCGGGTCTCAAGGGCGATGACTGCGCCGAACTCGCGCGCATAGGTCATGGCGCGGCGCAGTACCAGCGTGTCGTGGATCGACCGGCGGCCATTGGTGAAGCACACGGCACCAGCTTCGCGCAGCAGACCGAACTCGGTCATCTCCTCGCCGGCCAGCCCCTTGGTGAGTGCGGCTGCGGGATGGACATTGACGAGCGCCTTGTCGCGCGCCGTCTTCTTGACGAACTCGACCAGTGCGATGTCGTCGATCACGGGGTCGGTATCGGGCATGGCGATGAAGGTGGTGACACCACCGGCCGCTGCTGCGCGCGATGCGGACTCGAAGGTCTCGCGGTGCTCGCTGCCCGGTTCGCCGACGAAAACACGGGCATCGACAAGGCCCGGAACCGCCGTGAGACCGGCGCAGTCCTTGACGAAGGCACCATCAGGCGCGCCCTGGTTCTGCGCGTCGGCACCGGCGGCAACGATGCGGCCGTCGTTTCCAACGATGACGGTGCCGACCTCATCGAGATTACGCGAGGGGTCGATGATACGCAGGTTCTTCAGAACGAGTGGTCTGGTCATAGGCGCGGCCCCTGGTTCTGCGAGAGAAGCAGCGTTTCCATCACCGCCATGCGCACGGCAACGCCCATCTCGACCTGCTGTTCGATTACGCTCTGCGGGCCGTCGGCGATTTCCGAGGCGATCTCGACGCCGCGGTTCATCGGCCCGGGATGCATGACGAGTGCATCCTCCTTGGCCGCCTTCAGCTTCGCCGCATCAAGCCCGTAATAGTGGAAGTATTCGCGCACCGAAGGCACGAAGGAGCCGGCCATGCGCTCGCGCTGCAGGCGCAGCATCATCACGACATCCGCATCCTTCAGGCCCTCAGCCATCGAATGATAGACCTCGACGCCCATGTCGGCGATACCGGAGGGAAGCAGCGTCGCGGGTGCTACGACACGGACGCGGGCGCCCATCTGGTTCAGGAGCAAGATGTTGGAGCGGGCCACACGCGAATGCAGCACGTCGCCGCAGATAGCGACGATGATGCGCGAGAGCTTGCCCTTGGCGCGGCGGATCGTCAGCGCATCGAGCAGTGCCTGCGTCGGATGCTCGTGCTGGCCGTCGCCGGCGTTGACGACCGAGCAGGAGACCTTCTGCGCCAGAAGGGCTGCAGCGCCGGCCGAGGAGTGACGCACGACCAGCACGTCCGGGTGCATGGCGTTGAGCGTCATCGCCGTGTCGATCAGCGTTTCGCCCTTCTTCACCGACGAATTGCCGACCGACATGTTCATGACATCGGCGCCAAGCCGCTTGCCGGCGAGTTCGAACGAAGACTGTGTGCGGGTGGACGCTTCAAAGAAGAGGTTGATCTGCGTCAGCCCCCGAAGCGTCGACGTTTTCTTCTCTCTCTGACGGGAGATTTGGACGGCTTCATCGGCGCGGTCGAGCAGATAGGTGATATCCTGCTCCGTGAGCCCCTTGATGCCGAGCAGGTGGCGATGCGGGAAAGTGATCATGGGCCGCCCTTGCGCTCTTTAAATTGCGTCGCTCTATAAGACCTGCCCCCCGGCACGGCAAGGCTTGGCGGCGCCCTTCCGCAGAAAACTTGCAACGGTCATTCTATCTTTTCGGCGCCCCGTTTCGTGGTTGCGAAACTTGCGCTAGAACCGGCCCATGAATCAGATGAACCGGACCGAACAGAAACTCGCCGAGCTGAACCAGCCAAAGCCCTGGTCCGGTATCAACGCCTACCGCTCCGACCCGCTCGTGGTGGACATTACGTCCGGTATGCCGAAGGCGGTCCGCGATGACTTCGACGGGCTCGGCCGCTATGTGACCGCGCCGGAGACGCAGGAACTGGCGCGCATGGCGAACGAGGGGCCGCCGAAGCTGAAGACCCACGGTCCGCGCGGCGAGCGCCTCGACGTGGTCGAATTCCATCCGGCCTGGCACGCGCTGATGCGCCGCTCGATGACGTCGGGACTGCACTCGTCTGCCTGGGAAAACCTGGCCGACGAGCGCAACCAGTCGCACAAGATGCGGGCGATCCGCTTCTATCTCATGGCGCAGCTCGAATGCGGCCACCTCTGCCCGTTGACGATGACCAGCGCATCGCTGGCAGCGA
This sequence comes from Ensifer sp. MJa1, assembly GCF_037026475.1. NCBI lineage: Bacteria > Pseudomonadati > Pseudomonadota > Alphaproteobacteria > Hyphomicrobiales > Rhizobiaceae > Ensifer > Ensifer sp. MJa1. The sequence goes on from NZ_JAKUMO010000027.1 coordinate 57,601, forward strand.
TCACCGCTTCGCCGGCCGTGCAGAAGGAATGGGCGCCGAAGATCCTGTCGCGCAAGTACGATTCCACCAACAGGCCGTGGATGCAGAAGTCTGCGGTCACGGTCGGCATGGGCATGACGGAGAAGCAGGGCGGGACCGACGTCCGTGCCAACACGTCGACTGCCGAGCGGGTGGGCGAGGGCATCTATCGCCTGAACGGCCACAAGTGGTTCATGTCGGCGCCGATGAGCGACGCCTTCGTCATGCTGGCGCAGACGCGCGAGGGCCTTGCCTGTTTTCTGGTGCCGCGGCTGCTTGAAGATGGCAGCGCCAACGGGCTGCGCTTCCAGCGCCTGAAGGACAAGCTCGGCAACCGTTCCAACGCGTCCACCGAAGTCGAGTTCTCCGACACGTTCGGCTTCATTCTCGGCGCGCCGGATGCCGGTATCCGCACGATCCTCGATATGGTGACGCTGACGCGGCTCGATTGTGCGCTGGCATCGGCTGGCATGATGCGGGCTTCACTGGCCGAAGCCGTGCATCATACGCGCGGCCGCAAGGTGTTTGGCAAGCCGCTCGCGAGCCAACCGATGATGACGCGCGTGCTTGCCGACATGGCACTCGACGTGGCTGCAGCCAGCGCGCTTTCCTTCCGTGTCGCGGAGGCCTTCGACAGGGCGCGCAACAGCCCGGAAGACGCAGCCTACGCGCGGATCATGACGCCGGTTGCAAAATACTGGGCCTGCAAGATCGCGCCGGCGCTGATCTACGAGGCGATGGAGTGCCTTGGCGGCAACGGTTACGTGGAAGAGCGCGCACTCGCACGCCACTACCGGGAAGCGCCGGTCAACGCCATCTGGGAAGGCTCCGGCAACGTCATGGCGCTGGACGTGCTGCGTGTACTGGCCAAGGGCAAGGATCTCTTCGAACAGCTCTTTGCGATCCTGGCGCGCGATCTCGGGCCGTCCGGCCGCAAGACGATCGATGTGCTGCGGGCCGCCATGTCCCTCTGCGAGCGTGACGAGGGTGCGGCACGCATGCTTGTCGAGCAATTGGCGCTCGCTGCCGCCGCTGCGGAACTCTATCGTCTCGGTGCCGGACGCATTGCCGACGCGTTCCTCGAATCGCGTTTGGCCGCCGGCTGGCGCTCGACCTACGGCATGCTCGATTCACGCTTCGATTCCGCCTACATCCTCGATCTTCTCTACCCCCCTGCGACCTAGGCGTCAGGTTCCTGCGGCGCCAGTCGTCACCCCACCGCGACGTACGTCGTCAGCCAGAGCACGAGCGGGATCGTGAAGAACGACACGACCGTTTGTACCGTCGCGACCGCCGCGTAGAGTTCGGCGTCGCCGCCCATCTGCTTGGCCAGCAAGTACCCGTTCATTGCCGTCGGCACGGCGGCGCCGAGCGCGATGATGAGCAGCGCTTCGCCGCGGATACCGAGCAGGTAGCTGGCGCTCACCATGAAGACCGGCATGACGATCAGCTTGAGGAATACCGCCAGCAGCGCAACCGCGCTTGGTTTCAGCGCGTCCGAAGCGCGCAGCCCGGCGCCGACCATCACCAGTCCGAGACTGAGCGACGCGCTCGCCAGCATCTCGATGGTCGCCATCAGCGGGCTATAGATCTTCAGTCCGATGAGGTTGACGAAAATCCCGAGTACCGAGGAGACGATGATCGGGTTCGTCGCGATCCGTGCAAAGAAGCGGCGAAAGTCGCGGTTGCCGCCCGCGAACCAGACGAGTGCGCCAATATTGTAGAGATTGGTCGGAATGATCAGCAGCGTCATCAACAGCGCGGTCAGCGTCAGGCCGAGCGGGCCGTAGAGCTTGTGGGCGATCGCAAGCGCCATGAAGCCGTTCCACCGCGTCGCCGTCTGGAAAACCGACGTGAAGGACGCTGCTGAAACCTGCCGGTTTCTGAGCGCGGGCCACAGCAAGAGCACAAAAAGTGACATCAGGCTGACGCTGCCGATCGTGGCGATGGCGGTCGCGTCGGCGTGCAATCCGGCAAAGTCGGCCTGGGCGAGGGTCGAGAACAAGAGGGCAGGGAACAGGATGAAGTAGCCGAATTGCTCGAGCCCGAGCCAAAGGTTCTGGTCTACGAACGTCGAGCGCTTGAGCCAGGCGCCGAGTACTACCAGGAGGAAGACGGGAAGAATGCTTTCGAAGACGACGATCATGGCGGGCCTGCACGCGAGGAGACGTGTATCGCTATCGCAAAAGTCGTCCCACAGGAAAGGATTTGAGCGTTGCGGTGAAAGATCAAGCCGGCTGCTGACACCAATCGGAGCCACCCAAACCGGTCTGTGAAAATTAACCTTAACAGATGGTTTACATTGCGCTGGGCCCCGCAAGGGTGGAGATTGGCCGGGTATTGAATGGAATCCGGAATGGGAGCGGTTCGGTGAGAACTGGTCTTTTGATCATCATGATGATGTTTTTCGCCGGACTGGCACTCGACATCGCAGTCCCTGCGATCGTTCTGGTAGCCTTGGTGCTGGCAGATCGCGCGCTCTATCCGCTGGTCTTCCGCACGACGTCGGAAAGGGGGGTCGCATGAAGTGGTTCTTGATCCTTTGGGCCGGCCCGGTCCTGCTGCTGACCTCGTGGTACGGCCTGTCCTACTACGACATCAGCTTCGGCTTTTTCATGCTGACACGGCAGACCCATGATCTGGTGTTCCAGATCTACGGCAACGTGCTCGGCATCCCGCCGGAAACGATCCCGCCGCTTGTCGCGCGCGCGATCGTCGTCGACAGCCTTATCGTTTTTGCCATCATCGGTTTCCGCAAGCGTCGCCAGATCATCGCCTGGTACCGCCGCCGCTTCGGCGCTGCCGTTCCTCAGGCAGAGAGGCCGTCCCTTGCCAGCGACGCGAGCCTGTCGAGCGCGCCCTGAAGAATGAAGGATGCGGCCGCCGAATCGATGCGCTCGGCTCGCTTCTTTCTCGAAACGTCCATCTCGATCAGAACCCGTTCGGCCGCCACGGTCGACAACCTTTCGTCCCAGAAGACGAAGGGCAGGGGTGTCTTCTGCTCCATGTTGCGAACGAAGGCGCGCGTCGCCTGACAACGCGGTCCCTCGCTGCCATCCATGTTGACGGGCAAGCCGATGACAAAGGCCGCGACCTTTTCTTTTTCCGCCGCTGACAGCAGTGCTTCGGCATCCACCCCGAATTTGACGCGGCGGATCACGTCGCGCGGCGTGGCGAAACGTCGGCCGAGATCGGAGACCGAGAGACCGATCGTTTTCGTGCCGAGGTCGAGCCCGGCGATCGCCTGGTGGGGCTGAAGCGTGAGAGCCAAGTCTTCAATGGTGAGAATTGCCATGGGAATGTCGATTCGATCTTTGCGCGGAGGACTGTCTGTTCCATATGCTGTTGCGACACTTAAATCATCAGGGAGAACGTCATGAAGATCAAATGGCTCGGCCATGCCGCCTTTCATATCGAGACGGCCAAGTCCAAGATCCTGATCGACCCCTTTTTCAGTGGCAATCCCGCGTTCCGTGACGAGGATCGCCGGGACGCGACCGCTGGGCTCACGCACATTCTCCTGACCCATGGTCACGGCGACCATGTTGGCGACACGATCGCGATCGCCAAGGAGACCGGTGCGACCGTCGTTGCCAATGCCGACCTCTGCACCTGGCTCGCGCGTCACGGTGTCAAGGCATTGGAAATGGGCAACACCGGCGGCACCATTCATCTCGGTTCGTTCTCGACGACTTTCGTCAATGCGCTGCATTCCTCCGCGCAAATGACCGAGGACGGAGTCTCGCACTCGCTCGGCAACGCCAATGGTCTGGTGCTGCATTTCGAAGACGAGCCGACGCTTTATCACATGGGCGACACGGACATCTTTTCCGACATGGCGCTGATCAACGAATTGCACCAGCCGGAGATCGGTATCGTACCGATCGGCGATCGCTTCACCATGGGCGGTGCGGTTGCAGCGCTCGCCTGCCAGCGGTTCTTCAAGTTCTCAACCGCGATCCCCTGTCACTATGGCTCGTTCCCGATCATCGATCAGACGCCGGAAACCTTCCTCGTCGGCATGGATGGCGCGTCGACGAAGGTCGAAACCCCGGATGTCGGCGGCGTAGTCACGGTCTAAGTGGTGCCTCGCCTTGGCGACAGCTCGGTGATCAGGCGATTCCCCCGTTGCGTGCCTCGCGCTGCACCATTATAGCGGGGGAAAGTTCCAGAGACCGGAGACGACCATGTCCGTAGACCTTGCCACCGTGAAGCGCGTCGCGCGCCTCGCCCGCATCGCCGTCAGCGAAGAAGAAGCCACGCGGATGATGGGCGAACTCAATGGCATTCTCGGCTTTGTCGAGCAACTCTCCGAAGTCAATGTCGACGGCGTCGAGCCGATGACTTCGGTGACGCCGATGGAGATGAAGAAGCGGGTAGACAACGTCTCGGACGGCAACAAGGCGGACGACGTCGTTGCCAATGCACCGAATTCGGATCGCAACTTCTTCCTCGTTCCGAAGGTGGTCGAGTAATCTCCCGCCTGCCGCCCCGCCGTTTCTGATTGCGAAAGCCCGATTTCACCATGACCGACCTCATCAGCCTGACGATTGCCGAAGCTCGCACGAAGCTCGCCGCCAAGGAAATCACCGCCGTCGAACTGACGGACGCCTATATCGGCGCGATCGATGCCGCCAACGAGACGATCAACGCCTACATCGCTGTCACGCCGGACAAGGCGCGCGAGATGGCCAAGGCCTCGGATGCGCGCATCGCCGCCGGCAAGGCCGGTGCGCTCGAAGGCATCCCGCTCGGCATCAAGGATCTCTTCGGCACCGAGGGCGTGCACACCCAGGCCTGCAGCCATATCCTCGACGGCTTCAAACCGCGCTATGAATCGACCGTCACCCAGAACCTCTGGAACGACGGTGCCGTCATGCTCGGCAAGCTGAACATGGACGAGTTCGCCATGGGCTCGTCGAACGAGACCTCCTATTACGGCGCGGTCAAGAACCCCTGGCGCGCCAAGGGCTCCAACATGGATCTCGTTCCCGGCGGTTCGTCCGGTGGTTCGGCTGCAGCCGTTGCCGCGCATCTGTGCGCCGGCGCCACCGCCACCGACACGGGCGGCTCCATCCGTCAGCCGGCCGCCTTCACCGGCACCGTCGGCATCAAGCCGACCTATGGTCGCTGCTCGCGCTGGGGCGTCGTCGCCTTCGCCTCGTCGCTCGACCAGGCGGGCCCGATCGCCCGCGATGTGCGCGATGCCGCGATCCTTCTGAAGTCGATGGCAAGCGTCGATGCCAAGGACACGACCTCGGTGGACCTGCCGGTGCCGGACTACGAAGCTTCGATCGGCAAGTCGATCAAGGGCATGAAGATCGGTATTCCGCGCGAGTACCGCGTCGACGGCATGCCCGACGAAATCGAAGCGCTCTGGCAGCAGGGCATTGCCTGGCTGAAGGAAGCCGGCGCCGAGATCGTCGACATCACCCTGCCGCACACGAAATACGCGCTTCCGGCCTATTACATCGTCGCCCCGGCTGAAGCGTCCTCGAACCTTGCCCGCTACGATGGCGTGCGCTACGGCCTGCGCGTCGATGGCAAGGACATCGTCGACATGTATGAAAAGACGCGTGCCGCCGGCTTCGGCCAGGAGGTCAAGCGCCGCATCATGATCGGCACCTACGTGCTTTCGGCCGGCTATTACGATGCCTACTATCTGCAGGCGCAGAAGGTCCGCACGCTGATCAAGCGCGACTTCGAACTGGCCTTCCACGCTGGTGTCGACGCGATACTCACGCCCGCGACACCGTCGTCCGCCTTCGGTATTGCCGACGAGGATCTCGCATCCGATCCGGTCAAGATGTACCTCAACGACATCTTCACCGTCACCGTGAACATGGCCGGTCTTCCGGGCATCGCTGTTCCGGGTGGTCTCGATCACAAGGGCCTGCCGCTCGGATTGCAACTGATCGGCAAGCCGTTCGAGGAAGAGACGCTGTTCAAGACGGCGCACGTCATCGAGCAGGCTGCCGGCCGCTTCACCCCCTCCAAGTGGTGGTAAAACTTTGATGGCGGTGCCGACCAGGCACCGCTATTTTTCGTTCTGAAGATTGCCCATCAGTGTTGTCGCGGAAGGAGTTCCCGCGTCATGCCCTTCATCCGCCATGCCCGCGCCGGCGACGTCGAACGACTGACCGCAATCGGTCTCGACGCCTGGCACTCGGCGATCGCGGGTCTTTCCGACGGCGAGCGGATGCGGCGGGTGGCGGAAGCGGTATTCTTCCGTTTTCTTTCCGACCACTGGCTTTCCGTCTTGCTGGTCGAAGCCGAGGGCGACATTCGCGGCTGGACGGCGCGCGAGAATTTCGACAACGCGATATCCGATCTGTGGGTCGAGCCGTCTGCGCAGGGCAGGGGTCTCGGCGTCCTTTTGCTCGGCGAGATCGAGGCCCGCATCGTCAAGGACCGCTTCGAAACCGTGACCACCAAGACCCATGCGCGCAACGACCGAGCCGTTCGCTTCTTTCGCAAGGGCGGCTACGGCGTGAGCTGGCTTTCAACCGCCTATTCACCGCAACTCGACAGCGACGTCGAGTTCATCGGACTAAGAAAAATCCTCGGGGAGGAGGGCGGCAGCTGATCTGCGGCCGCTGAATAGCTGACATCCGGAAATGGTGCTGCGAATTCACATCCCGTTCATTAGGCCCATGAAATATTATGGGTTATGAAAGTGCGGTGGCGCCGCGGGGGAACGCTTGTTGCAGATGCTGGAGAAGACGGTCGCGCGACCGTTGGTTCTGAAGCCCTTCCATCACTCCTTTTGGCTTGTCGGCCTCGGCTTGATTGTTTTTATCGCCTGCGTCCTCGGCATCCTGAGCCGCCCGGTCGGCATGCTCGCTTCGATCTGGCCGGCCAATGCCATCCTTCTTGGCCTTCTCGTCAGAAACCCGTCGCTTGCGTCCCCGGCAGGCTGGTTTACTGCCGCGTTGGCCTATGTGTTGGCCGACGTCGTCACCGGGGCGGATCTGACGCAGGCGCTCTCCCTGAACGCCGCCAACATGGTCGGTGTCGTCATCGGCTACGCGCTCTTCGCGCGGCTTTCCAGCGAACACCGCCATCTGCGCCGGCCGCTCTCGGTGCTTCATATGTTTGCCAATGCATCGCTCGCTGCGATCGGTGCGGCTGGCGTTGGCGCTGCTGCCGCACATGCGGTGTTTGGCGCGCCGTTACCCGATGCCTTCATCGCCTGGCTGACGACTGAACTTGTCAACTACGTGGTCATATTGCCGGTCTTCCTGGCAGCCCCGATCTCCAGCGATGGTTCGCGGTCCGGTGCCGCATCGATCGCGGCATCCGCACGGACTGGAAGTCCCTGGCCGCTGGTTGCCTTGGTCGCTTCGTGTGCGGCGTCACTCACGATCGGCGGTCCCGGCGCCTTTGCCTTTCCGGTGCCAGCACTTCTGTGGTGCGCGCTGACCTATGGATTGTTCTGCGTCACCGTGCTGACGGCGATCGTCGGCGTTTTGACGCAGGTCGCCGTGGCGTCCGGAGCGCTGCATCTTGGTGTCAGTGGCGTGGCGGAGGCGACGCTCACATCCATACGGCTCGGGACAACGCTTCTCGCCCTCTGTCCCCTGACGGTTGCCAGCGTCGACGCCGCGCGACGGGCACTGATCGGGCGTTTGTCCCATGCGGTCGACTATGACTTCCTCACGCAGTGCCTGGCGCGCTCTGCCTTCATGTCGCGTGCAGCCGCGCTGGTGGCAGCACCGGCTGCACGCCGAAGCGGAACGGTCGTGATGATGCTCGACATCGATCGCTTCAAGGCGATCAACGATACCTATGGCCATGCCGTGGGGGACCGCGTGCTGACCGCGGTTGCCCGGTGGTTCGCACGGCACTCCGCAGCGATGATCTTTTCGGTCGGCTTGGCGGCGAGGAGTTTGCCGTCGTGCTTGTCCGCCAGTCGCCTGCAGACGCGCTTAAAGTTGCCGAGCGCCTGCTTGAGGCCGTGCGCGTGCTGGAACTCGATCTGGAGCAGGGCGGTAAGCTCTCGGTGACGATCAGCATCGGAGCAGCCGAAGTTTCAACCGGCGAAGCCGGGCTTGATCGGCTGCTTCTGGCTGCGGACCGCGCCCTCTACCAGGCAAAGGACGCCGGCCGCGACCGTGTTGGCTGCGCCCTCGTCGCTGCCCACGGGTGACGTTAGGTTACCCGCAATGTCGGCATTCTCATAACGTGAAGAGCGGACACCGGACATGCAGCATGTCCGGTGTCGCCGTCGTTGACCGCTCAGCGATTGTTGAGTTCCGATCGAACCAACTGCAAACCACGTTCCGTGATGCGATAAGGCTTTCCGCCGGAAGACGAGATCGCCTTCTTGCGCTTCAGCTTGCGGAAAAGCTCGAGATCGAAGCCGGGATAGACCCAGCCGTCGCGGGTGAAGCACCGGATTTCGGTAATCGCCTTGCTTTCGCGGATGATTTCGATGCGGCCGCCCTGGGCCAAATGATGAAGAATGCGCTGTTCTGCGCGCGAGATGTCCATTGTCTGAATGTTCCGGATAGCGTTCGTGTGAACGCAGGAAAACGTTCCGCAAATCACTGAAGATGCGGGGTGACGTTTCCCGCCCGTGCACGCAATCGAAGTGATTGCGGGGACGGGCCCTTACCGGGACTCAGGGGACGAACGGAACATCAAAACTCCAATAGAACGGTGCCTTCCTAGAAGACGGGCGATCATGCGTCAAGATAGGTGTGCAACGTCAGGATGCCGATTGCTGCGAACACCAATTGAAACGTGATGATCAGCCGCAGGAGCGTGCGAAACGGTTCCTTGCGCGTTTTGTGGCGAAAGAGGCGACAGGCGGCCACGGCACCCAGGCTGCCACCGCACATGGCGACGCTGAGCAACGCCTGTTCGCTGGTGCGCCGGCCAGTCCGTGCCGCCCTCTTGTCTTGCCAGAAGAGGCCGAAGCTGAAGGCATTGATGAGGATTGCAAAGCAGAAGGCGGCGGCCGTGATCGACATCGCGAGATAGTGGCGCAATGCCGCTAAGCGGTGGTTAAGGAAACGATCACGCGTCGTATCCCGCGTTGAAGCGTCTGATGACGCCGAACAACTTGCACCGGCGGACCAATTGTTCTACCGAGAAACCAAGAATTCAGGCTTCAAAGAAGAGCATGATATGAGCATTGTCGACGTCCGCACTCCCGATCCGAAACGCTTCATCCCCGGCGCCACCGGCGACTGGGAGGTCATCATCGGCATGGAAGTCCATGCCCAGGTGCTGTCCAATTCGAAGCTTTTCTCGGGGGCCTCGACGGAATTCGGCAATGCGCCGAACGCCAACGTGTCGCTGGTCGATGCCGCCATGCCGGGCATGCTTCCCGTGATCAACGAGGAATGCGTCCGCCAAGCGGTGCGCACCGGCCTTGGCCTCAAGGCCGTGATCAACAACCGCTCGATCTTCGACCGCAAGAATTATTTCTATCCGGACCTGCCGCAGGGCTACCAGATCTCGCAGTTCAAGGATCCGATCGTCGGCGAAGGCAAGATCGTCATTTCGATCGGACCTGATCGTCAGGGCCAGTTCGAGGATGTCGAGATCGGCATCGAGCGTCTGCATCTGGAACAGGATGCCGGCAAGTCGATGCATGACCAGCATCCGTCGATGTCCTATGTCGACCTCAACCGTTCGGGCGTGGCATTGATGGAGATCGTCTCCAAGCCGGACATGCGTTCGTCGGATGAGGCCAAGGCCTATATGACGAAGCTGCGTTCGATCGTGCGCTATCTCGGCACCTGCGACGGCAACATGGACGAAGGCTCGATGCGTGCCGACGTCAACGTTTCGGTCCGTCGCCCGGGTGAAGGCTTCGGCACGCGTTGCGAGATCAAGAACGTCAACTCGATCCGCTTCATCGGCCAGGCGATCGAATATGAGGCTCGCCGCCAGATCGGCATCCTCGAGGACGGTGGCGTCATCGACCAGGAAACCCGCCTGTTCGACCCGAACAAGGGCGAGACCCGTTCGATGCGCTCCAAGGAAGATGCGCACGACTACCGCTATTTCCCCGATCCGGACCTCTTGCCGCTCGAATTCGACGATGCCTTCGTCGACGCGCTGAAGGCGACCTTGCCGGAACTGCCTGACGACAAGAAGGAGCGCTTCGTGCGTGACCTCGGGCTCTCGGTCTATGATGCATCGGTTCTCGTTTCCGAAAAGTCGATCGCCGACTATTTCGAGGCGGTCGCCGAAGGACGCGACGGCAAGATCGCCGCCAACTGGGTCATCAACGACCTGCTCGGTGCCTTGAACAAAGCCGGCAAAGCCATTGAAGAGACTCCGGTTTCGCCTGTTCAGCTCGGTGGCATCATCGATCTCATCAAGGCAGAGACCATCTCCGGCAAGATCGCCAAGGACCTATTCGAGATCATCTGGAACGAGGGCGGCGACCCGGCCGAGATCGTCGAGGCGCGCGGCATGAAGCAGGTGACCGACACCGGCGCCATCGAAAAGGCCGTCGACGAGATCATCGCGGCCAACCCGGACCAGGTCGCCAAGGTTCAGGCCAAGCCCTCGCTTGCCGGCTGGTTCGTCGGCCAGGTGATGAAGTCGACCGGTGGCAAGGCCAACCCCCAGGCAGTCCAGGCTCTGGTGAAGGCCAAGCTCGGCATCGAGGAATAAGCGATGTTCTTCGTGCGCACCGCAAGCGAGCGTGATCTCGAGAAGGTCCGCGCCTTGTTGGTCGAGACGTGGCACGCGACCTACGACACGTTTTACGGCGTCGAGAAGGTCAATGAACTGACGCAGCGCTGGCATTCGGTGCCGGCGCTCAAAGCCAAGCTTGCGCGCAAGCAGGCGGAGTTTCTCGTGGCCGACGATGGTCGCCAGCTCGGTGGCATGGGCTACGCGGCGATGTCGGAATCGTTGCCGAAGACCGCCGTGCTGCACCAGCTCTACGTCCTGCCGAAGTACCAACGGCAGGGAATCGGCCGCGACATCTTCGCCGAACTCGAGACCTGCTTTCCGGATGCCGAACGCATGCGTGTCGAAGTCGAGCCGCAGAACCTGCATGCCTTGGCGTTCTATCGAACGCACGGCTTCGCTGAAGTGGGAAAAACGGCCAGTTGCGGCGATGAGCAATCCGGCCTGCCAGCGATCATCCTTGAAAAGCATCTAATCGGGTAGGGAGCCCCGGAGGGCCGCGGCCGGATCTGCGAACCCTGTGGAAAACGTCGGTGGTCTTGGCGCTGTCACGTCACTGTTACCTTTCGGTGCTTCGACGTTGCCGATGAAGATTGCAGGCGGGGAGCCATGGACGCGATTGCCGAACTTTTGATCCGGGAAGCCGAGCGGGCTGATCTGCCTGCCATCATTGCCCTTTTTGCCAATGATCAACTCGGCGGGCACGGAGACACCACCGAGTCTGATGCCTTCGGCGAGTACTTGGCCGCCTTCGATAAAATCGAGGCGTCGCCGCTGCAGGTGCTCTATGTCGCCGTCCTTGGCGGCGAGGTCGTCGCAACGTTCCAGACGGCGCTGCACACGTCGCTCTCCGGGCGCGGCAGCTCAAGCCTTGTGATCGAAGCGGTGCAGACGCGTGAGGACATGCGTGGCCGCCGGATCGGTGAGCGGATGATGCGCCACGCCATCGCCGCGGCGCGAGAACAGGGCGCGGCGAAGGTGCAACTCACTTCGAATGCGCTGCGCAGCGACGCACATCGCTTCTATGAGCGTCTCGGCTTCAAACGCAGCCACTTCGGCTTTCGCATGCCGTTGAAATGACCGACCTTGCCTCGGAATCACTGGACAAGCCTTGAGCGGCGGGGCATAAGCGGGAACATAGTTTTGGTATCCGGCCGCCTTCCCAACGGCCGGTCAAGGACGGCATCATGAAGCTCCTGCTGCAGATTTTCACCTGGTGGAACGAACAGACGATCGGTACGCGGTTTCACACTTGGCGTCACGGCCAGCGGGTTGGTGAAGATGAATTCGGCAACGTCTACTACCAGGGCGGCAAGGATTCCGAGGGCCGTACGCGCCGCTGGGTGATCTACAGCGGTTACGCCGATGCATCGGCCATTCCGCCCGGCTGGCACGGCTGGATGCATCACCGCACCGATGTCTCTCCGGCGGACGAAAAGTACACGCCGCGCGAATGGCAGAAACAGCACCGTGCCAATCCGACCGGTACGGCAAACGCCTATCGCCCGCAGGGCTCGATCGCAGCCAGCGGCAAGCGTCCGCGGGTGACCGGCGATTATGACGCCTGGACCCCGGGTTCCTGAGATATCTGTTTCCAGCGAAGACGACGGACCGTGGAACAGGGTCCTCGATCATGGCGCGGCCACATTTCACGGTTAGCGCCTGATATCCATCGATGACGACAGCGCGCGGGAGACGGGCAAAAATGGCAGGTTCTGATCTGCGGAAGGCAATCGGCCAGAGAATGCGGCGGTTGGGCTTGTCCCTTCTTGCCGGATTGCCGCTGATCGCCTCGGTCGGAACTGTCGATGCCGCTCGCCTCAACAATGCGGTTGCCGTGTTCTCGGGTATCGACAAGATCACCGGCCGCATCACCACTTTCGACGTCTATATCGGCGAGACCGTTCAGTTCGGTGCCCTGCAGGTGACGCCGCGCGTTTGCTACAGCCGTGACGACACAGAGGCGCAGAAGATCACGACCTTTGTCGAAGTCGAGGAAATCACGCTCGACCGCAAGATCCGCCGCATCTTCACCGGTTGGATGTTTGCCGACAGCCCGGGTCTGAACGCTGTCGAGCACCCGGTCTATGACGTCTGGCTGCAATCCTGCAAGGCGACGTCGGATCTGCCGCCGCCGGACACGGCGCAAAAGCAATAGGCACGTTGCTTGCGGTCCTCGGCCTTCGTTGAAGGGCCGTCGGACGCCAACGAGGAACCCGAGCGTCGAAATCGACGGACGCTTCGATCTTTTCCTGGAACTGTCTTAGAAGTTGAGATCTGGCGACGACATCGCGTTCGCCAGCATGACTTCGTACTCTGCCTTCGGAACGTCGATTGCGCCGAAGGATTTCAGATGTTCCGTGGTGAACTGGGTATCGAGCAATTCGAAGCCGCGCGCCTTCAACCGCTCGACCAGATGCACGAGACAGATCTTCGAGGCATCTGTGCGTCGGGAAAACATGCTCTCACCGAAGAAGGCGGACCCAAGCGAAACGCCATAGAGCCCGCCGACCAATTGATCGCCTTCCCAGGCTTCCACACTATGGGCGTAACCCATGGTGTGAAGCGTTGCGTAGAGGCTGCGGATCTTCGCGTTGATCCAGGTCGTCGGCCGGTCCGGGGCAGGTGCCGCGCAACCGTCCATGACCGCTTCGAAGGCGGTGTTGAAGCGGATGTCGAATGGCTTGTGACGGATTGTCTTGGCGAGACTGCGGGAGACGTGGAAGCCTGGGAGCGGGATGACGCCGCGGATTTCCGGCTCGACCCAGAAGAGCTCCGGGTCATCAGCTGAGTCGGCCATCGGAAACAGGCCGATCGAATAGGCGCGCAGCAGCATGTCCGGTGTAATATCGGGCTGCTTGCTGCGCGTCCCCTTCAATGTACGGTCCTTACTCGGACGTGGCGGCCAGATGCTTCTCCAGCCAATGGATGTCGTATTCGCCGTTTGCGATATCCTGATTATTGATCAGGTCCTGGAACAGCGGAAGCGTTGTTTTGATGCCGTCGATGACGAATTCGTCGAGTACGCGACGCAGGCGCATCATGCACTCGACGCGGGTGCGGCCGTGCACGATCAGCTTGCCGATCAAGCTGTCGTAATAGGGCGGGATCCGGTAGCCCTGATAGGCGCCCGAATCGACGCGCACGCCAAGACCGCCCGGCGCATGAAAATGCGTGATCGTGCCTGGGGAGGGGACGAAGGTGCGCGGGTCTTCGGCATTGATGCGGCACTCGATGGCGTGGCCGGAAAACACGATGTCTTCCTGCTTGACCGACAGGCCGCCGCCCGATGCGACGCGGATCTGCTCGTGCACGAGGTCGATGCCGGTGATCGCTTCGGTGATCGGGTGCTCGACCTGAAGACGGGTGTTCATTTCGATGAAATAGAACTCGCCGTTTTCGTAGAGGAACTCGATCGTGCCGGCGCCGCGGTACTTCAGCTTCTTCATGGCATCGGCGCAGATCTGGCCGATCTTCATGCGCTGGTCGACGTTAAGCGCCGGGGAGTTGGCTTCTTCCCAGACTTTCTGGTGGCGGCGCTGCAGCGAGCAGTCGCGCTCGCCGAGATGCACCGCATTGCCGGCGCCGTCGCCAACGATCTGGATCTCGATGTGGCGCGGCTTGCCGAGGTACTTTTCCATGTACACGGCGTCGTTGCCGAACGCGGCAAGCGCTTCGGCGCGCGCCGTCGCGACAGCTTCCTCAAGGTCAGCCTCGGAGCGAGCGACCTTCATGCCGCGCCCGCCGCCGCCGGCGGTTGCCTTGATCAGCACGGGAAAGCCGATCTTGCGAGCGACCTCAAGCGCGTTCTCCGGCTTTACCTCGCCGTCGGAACCCGGAACGACCGGAATGCCAAGCTCCTGCGCCGTCTTCTTGGCGGTGATCTTGTCACCCATGATGCGGATATGTTCCGCGGTCGGGCCGATGAAGGTGATGTCGTGCGCTTCGAGGATCTCGGCGAACTTGGCGTTTTCCGACAGGAAGCCGTAGCCCGGGTGCACGGCGTCGGCACCGGTGATTTCGCAAGCGGCGACGATCTGGTGAATGTTCAGGTAGCTATCGCGCGACGGCGGCGGGCCGATGCAGACGCTCTCGTCGGCGAGGCGCACATGCATGGCATCGCTGTCGGCCGTGGAATGGACGGCAACCGTCGCGATGCCGAGTTCCTTGCAGGCGCGCAGCACGCGAAGGGCGATTTCGCCGCGATTGGCAATAAGAATTTTCGAGATCATCGCCGCGCCGCCTTACTCGATTACGATCAGCGGTTCGCCATATTCGACGGGGGCTGCGTCCTGGACGAAGATTTCGGTGACCTTGCCCGAGCGCGGAGCCGGGATCTGGTTCATCGTCTTCATGGCTTCGATGATCAGGATCGTCTGGCCTTCCTTGACGGTTGCGCCGACTTCGATGAAGGGGCGGGCGCCGGGAGCCGGAGCGAGATAGGCAGTGCCGACCATTGGTGCGGTTACGGCATTCTTCGATGCGCGGCCGCTCTCGGCAGCCGGGGCAGCGACAGCGTTCACCGGTGCGGTAGCTGCAGCAGGGAACTGGTAGGACGGCATCTGCGGCATGGCCATCGGCATCGCAACCGGCGTGCCGTTGCGCGAGACGCGAATGCGCAGGTCGTCCTGCTCGACCTCGATCTCGGTCAGATCGGTGTCCTTGAGAATGTTGGCGAGGTCGCGGATCAGCGCCTGGTCGATACCTGGTTTCTTGTCAGCCATGGAATATGAGCCTCTTAATGTTCTTTTTATTTCGACGGATTTGTCAGGTTCTTTAGCGCATGCAGCGCAAGAATGTAACTCTGCGCGCCGAAGCCGCAGATGACGCCTTTGACTGCCGGCGCGATCATCGATTTGTGGCGGAATTCCTCGCGCGCGTGAATGTTCGAGAGGTGCAGTTCGACCACGGGAATGCCAATGGCACGGATAGCGTCGTGAAGGGCGATCGAGGTGTGGCCGTAGGCGGCCGGATTGATCGCAACGCCAGCGGCGACGCTGCCGGCCTCATGCAACCAGTCGACCAGCGTGCCTTCGTGGTTCGACTGGCGGAAATCGACCTCAAAGCCGAGGGCCTTGCCCTCGGTCTTGCACATGGCCTCAATGTCGGCCAGCGTCTGGCCGCCATAAATACCCGGCTCGCGCTTGCCCAGCGCATTCAGGTTGGGGCCGTTCAGCACGAAAATGGTCGATGGCATAGGGGATTCCGGTCCGGTCATGGAGGGTTACCTATAGACTGATGGTCCCGCGAGGAAAAGCCCTTTGGGCCCCCACGGGATTTGTCCACAGTCATGGGAAGGATTGTCAGCAGGCGGTCTTGCCGCATTCGCGCATGTTGGCGACCTTGCTTTCGATTTCGGCGGCACCGACGGCCCCGAAGACCGCCTCGTTGCCGATGACATAGGACGGCGTGCCGGTGATGCCGAGGTCGTTGGCAAGGCTGTATGCCTCACGCACGGCCGCATCGTGTGGCTCGTTTTCCATCTTTGCGCGCAGGTCCTTTTCCGAGACGCCGAGCTTCACCGCGACGGCAATGGCCGTTTCTTCAGTTGCGCGGTCTTCCCCGCCAAGCAGGGCGCGGTGGAAGTCGCCGTATTTCTCCGGCGCCACCAGACGGAAGGCGGCGCTCACCTTGTGGGCCGCAAGCGAATCCGGTCCGAGGATCGGCAGTTCCTTCAGCACGAAACGGACGTTCTTGTCCTTGGCGAGAATTTCGTCCATGTCCGAAAGAGCGCGTTTGCAATAGCCGCAATTGTAATCATAGAACTCGACGACGGTAATGTCGCCCTTGGGGTTGCCAAGCACCATGTCATAGTCGGAATTGAAGATCGCCTTCTTGTTGCCGGCAATCGCCGTTTCGGCTGCTTCCTGTTGCTTGGCGCGCTGCTTGTTGGCCAGCGCCTCCTGGACCTCGAGCATGATCTCGGGATTGGCGATCAGGTACTCCTTGATGAAGGCGCCGATTTCTTCCTTCTGCTTCGCATCGAGTGCGAGCGCGCTCTGCGGCAGGCTGACCCCGGCCATGAACGCAGCAAGCGCTCCGGCGGCAATCATCTTGGTGCTGAAATTCATTTGTACCTCGTTGTCCTTGTTTGTTTCCCTGTCGTCCATGTCGCGCTGCCGCGTCAACGAGCGGTTTTGAATGGCAACAGGAATCCGCAAATCCGGAATATGCGGGCAGCATAGGTTGCGTGCCGCGGAAACGAAACGGCAAAATCGGCGGAAATACGGCACTCGCAGACTTGTGAAGGCCAATTTCATCGGGCAAAGGGGCAGAAGAACAGCCGCATACGAGGATTTTCCGTTGGTAGAATTGTCAAAACGCAGCGCCGTCGAACCCTTTCACGCGATGGACGTGTTGGCCGAGGCGACGCGTCGGCGTGACGCCGGCCACCCCGTGATTTCCATGGCAGTCGGCCAGCCGGCGCATCCGGCGCCGAAGGCGGCGCTTGAGGCAGCCCGGCTCGCGCTCCAGCACGGTAGGCTCGGCTACACCGATGCCCTCGGAACGCTTTCGCTGCGAACGGCGATCGCGCGCCATTACCAGAAACGGCACGGCGTCACGCTCGACCCGCAGCGCATTGCGGTAACGACGGGCTCGTCAGCCGGTTTCAACCTTGCCTTCCTGGCCCTCTTCGATCCCGGTGATTGCGTCGCAATCGCACGGCCCGGCTATCCGGCCTACCGCAACATCCTTGCGGCGCTCGGTCTGACGGTGGTTGAAGTCGAAGCCAATGCGGAGACGGGCTTCACGCTGACGCCGGAGAGCCTGGCGAGGGCCGCCGCCAAGGTCGGACGTCCGTTGAAGGGCGTGCTGTTGGCGAGCCCGGCAAACCCCACCGGCACGGTGACGGGCAGGGCGGGTCTGAAGGCACTGGCCGACTATTGCCGGGCAGAATCGATCGCCTTCATTTCCGACGAGATCTACCACGGGCTGACTTTCGCCGGCGAAGAGGCGAGCGCGCTTGAGGTCACCGATGAAGCGATCGTCATCAATTCCTTCTCGAAATACTATTGCATGACCGGTTGGCGGATCGGTTGGATCGTGTTGCCGGCGGACAAGGTTCGCGGCTTCGAACGCATCGCCCAGAGCCTCTACATTTCGCCGCCGGAGCTATCGCAGATCGCAGCCGAGGCGGCACTCGACGCGCATGAAGAGCTTGACGGCTACAAGGCTGCTTACGCTGCCAATCGCGAGATGCTGCTGAAACGCCTGCCGCAGATCGGCCTCTCGATCGCTTCACCGATGGACGGTGCCTTCTACGCCTATGTGGATGTCAGCCGTTTCACCAACGACAGCATGGCCTTTGCCCGCCGGATGTTGGCGGAGATCAATGTGGCCGCAACGCCCGGCTTCGATTTCGATCCACTTGAGGGGCACCGGACGATGCGCTTCTCCTACGCAGGCGCTGAGGGTGACATGATCGAGGCAATGGATCGAATCGCACGCTGGCTTGCGTGATTGCCTGACCGAGTGGGCAGAGCCCCGATCTGTCGCCGATATCTTCCCAAATGAAAAGGCCCGGAGCGATCCGGGCCTTCAGACCGCTGACAAACCCGTCGATATTTTCGGCGGGTTTTTGTTTTTGTGGCAGGCATTTTTGTTCGGGCTG
>NZ_JAKUMO010000028.1:0-69350 GCF_037026475.1 Ensifer sp. MJa1
GGCTGTCCCTCAATCATCACCGGCATCTCAGTGATCCGTTCTCTCAGCGGACGCGGTCTCTTTCATGCCACCTCCTTCGTTGAAGCACGCCGGCGGCCAAGGCGTTATCCACGGTGTGGTGGTATTCCGGCTTGAGCGCGAGGAGCTTCCTCGTCATCAGGGATTCGGTAAGAATGCGGGGCTGGTCGCAGCCGAGCTGAGCCAGCCGCTCCGCCGCCGCGTGCTCGCTCGCATAGGCCGCAAGCACGCTTTCGACCCGCTGCCAGAAGAGCGTTTCCGACAGGTCGTAGCAGTGCTCGAGCAGGTGGGAGATTTCGCTGAGATTGTAGACGAACAGCGTGTCCATCACCAATTCGCGCAGCGAATCCAGCTTGTCCGTCCAGTAATACTGGTCCGGCTCGGCGTCGCGATAGAGCGGGTGCAGCGACAGGAAATCCGGTGCTTCTTCCGGTTCGCGCAGGAAACCTGGCGAGAACTCGATGCTTTCGTGAAAGTCTCTCAGGATCAGGCGCTCCGGCCAGCCGTCACGATGGACCAGAAGCATGTTCTGCCCGTGCGCCTCGACCGCAAGGCCATGGTGGACGAGAAGATGCCAGACGGGCAGGACCGCTATCTCGATCAGCCGGTTGATCCACGGCATCAGGCCGAAACGCTTGATCCAGTCGTCGGCGAACGGGCGACCGTCCGCTTCCACCATCATCAGGGCATTGAAGGGAATGACGGCTTCACCGGCTTCAAGCGTGGCTTGCGCGCTCTCACGCCAGATGGCCGCGACCTGCCCGGCAAGGGGTCCGTCACCGTCGGCGATCACGCCGGCATATTCCTTGAGGATCGTCAGCGGATAACGTCTTTCAAAGGCTGGGTCGGCTGCGACCATCCCGGCAATCCAGCGGGAAATTACCGGCGCCGTGCAGACGGAATGTGGCTCGAGGATCCGTCGCGACGAGGTGTTGATCATGTTGAGCGGCAGCTTGATGCTCGCGGCAAGCGGACGGTCCCGGTTCAGCAACGAACGCACCGACTGCGTCGAGGTGTAGTGGTCCCCCGCCGGTCCCAGGCAATGGGCTTCGCCAGCCGCAATCCAGCCGGAGAGAAGCGGTTCGCTGAGCGTACGCCACTGCCACGGATGCAGAGGCAGAAAGCCGAATTCTTCGGGCGCGGCACCGAGCCGACGTTGCAGTTCCTGCAATTCGGACCAGGTCTCGCTTCCGAGTTCCGCCTGCCAGAAGACGGCTTCGTCGGTGGGCAAGGCACAGCGCAGATGCTTGCGCGCGATGAGCAGCCAGACGAGTTGGAAGGCGTTGCCGGCTTCCGGCCCAAAGGCCGCGTGATCGGCGAACGAAAAGCCGGTGCGTGCCTTGTAGCAGGGATGGTAAGGATGGCCTTCGTCGAGCGCACCTTCGAGTTCCGCAAACGACATGGCGCGGCGCGAGCGCTGCGGAAGATTGCGGTCGTTCCAGGCGCTGAAGGCAATCGTCTGCGTCAATTCGCCAAGCAGTTTGCCGCGATTGGGGCCGTTGCCGGGCAGCAGGGAAACCAGTTGCGCCAGAGGTGCTTCGATCCACTCGCCTGTGGCGTCCTCAATTTCCACCGACCCCGGCACGAGCCGGATCCGGTCGAACGGCGTGATGGCGCCACGGCACCGGAACTGGCGGCCACCGAGCGACCACAGGAAGGCCGTTTCGCCAATGTCGGGTTGCGTCCGAGCCTTGACTATACCTTCAAAAAGAAGAGCGGCGACGAGCTGGCGAAGCACCCGCTCGTCCGGGCGCCCCTTGAGATCAAGAGGCAATGGCATGGCTGGTCCTTTGCGCGGCGAGCACCACCGGTGCCCTGAGCGGGTTCGGCACGGGGCGGTAGAGCGTCGGCGCATGTTGGGATTGCAGTTCGTCCACGTCATAGAGACGTGTCGTCAGATTGGCCTTGGAGACGATGGTCGGCAGATCGAGGATGTGGCGTGCGAAGTCGCGGCCGGCACCGGTCATGTCCGTGGCATAGCGTTCGAGGTGCGCGCGCAACTCGCGCAGTAGCAGGCTCTCGTCGCAAAGCCCGTCGTGCCCCATGCGGCTGATCACCGAGAAGACCTGGTTGACGATCAGGTAGTAGGCGAACCGGTCGCGGATCTCGCTGTCGGCGAAATAGAGCGACATGATGGTCTGGGTTTCCGGCACATGCCCGGCAAGCAGACTGCGATAGCGTTCGGACAGATAGAAGCCCTGATTGTCGCGGTAGTAGCTGACCGATGGGTAACCGCCGCCGACGTCGAGCAGGCTGTTCTGCTGGTGCGCCTCGAGCGCGATGCCGTAGTCGTCATAGAGGCGGATCAGAGGCTCGACGGCGCAGTCGAGATAGCGGCGGAACCAGGCGACGGCGACGTTCGGCAACGCATCGCGCTCGCGCATTGCGACCGTCTGCACCAGTCGCTCCAGCCGGGACACGCTTCCCGGCAGCGGATCGGCCGTCAATGCGGCGACTGTCACCACGCCCTTGCCCGCGCCGCGGACGAAGGGATTTTCGCGCAAAATGACTTCGAAGCCGCTTTCGTTGCGCCCGGGCAGATCGAGCGTGATGTAGGCGGGATCCTGGACGATGCGGAAATTCCGAGACCGTTCGGCAAAGCCGATCCGATCGATCAGTTTCGCCATGGCAACGCCTGCCTCAAGCTCCTGGCGACGGTTGAGGCGTACCGAATTGGTGATGCGCACCGGCAGCGAGAACTTGAGCATCCAGTCGGTGCCGGCGCCAAAGACCGTGCGCACCGACGACGTCGCCGTGAAAGCGGGACCGCCGGGACCGAGGTGACGCAGCAGCCCCTTATACTGCAGGGCCTGAATATCTGGATCGAGAAGCAAGGCTTCCGCCTGCAGCGGATGCATCGGCAGCAGGTACTCGTCGGCTCCGATCGCGCTGACCGTCGGATCCCCTGCCACCAGCGCGCGCACGATTGCATGCGCCTCGACCGGCCGCGCCGACGCCTGCCGCACGTGATCGGCGCTCGCAGCAAAGTAGTGCAGCTTGAACTGGCCGCGCAGTTCCGGCGCGTAGCTTTCCTGCTGCCAGTAGGTCATGCCCTGCCGGCTTTTCGGCGTCGGATGCTGCCAATGACCGAAGACGAGCGACTGCTCGGCCTCGATGAAGTGACCGCCGTCTTCAGGTTCAGGCCCCGCCTTGTCGATGTAGAGGGCCGTCTGCTGGTAGCTCTCGAGCACCCGCATCAGAAGTTCGAGTTCGAATCCGCGCAAGGCATCGGCCTGCGCTCCCTCTGCCTGGCGATAACATTCGTGGACGAGGATATGCAGCGCATTGATAAGCTCGATCTGGCGCCAGGCCGGATCGGACACGCCCCTGCCCCAGACCCTGCCGAAGTGATGGGGGCCGCAAACAGACGGCGACGTCACCTCAGCCCGCAGGATCATGTGCTGCCGGGGCAGCGACCACTCGACGCAGTCGACCGTTCCTGAGGCGGCACGGTGCATAACCCGGATGCCGGCATTGACTTCGCGCAGGTAGCAGTTTGCGAAGCTCTGAAATGTGGCGATTTCTGCGACTTGCCTAGACGATTGCATCCTGTCGATCCTCGGCACGCGGCACGCATAGCCGCGCAATGGCGTTGGGCGTTGCCGACCAACACATCGAATTTTCTAGTCGTGGGTTCTCGATCCGCCGGTCTCAGCCGGCAGGCTGCCAGTGGAGCGGGCCAGGCTCTTCGCGGAACGCGAAGCGCAGAAGATGGCTTTCGATGACCGACTTGGTATCGGCCAGTTCGGCGACATCGGGCGATAGGGCGCGAATGCTCAGCCCATCCGGCGTCGCCTGGAGATAGCCCGTGCCGCAGGAAAACCTGAGCTCGGCGCGATCGCCCTCCTGCTCCACGTCGACCTTGTGGGCAAAATGCTTGCAGAGCTGCGCCAGGTATTTCTGGCCGTTTTCCGTCGCAAAATGGGTTGTCGCTTCTTGCATCTGGAACTCCTGTCCTTCGGCTTTCATCGCTCAGGCGGCCGCAGCGGGTCGCCTGAGCGTCTTGGGCGACCGCCGCGGGGAGGACGCGGCAGTCGCGATCGCGAACCGGCGAATTAGAATGTCGCCCTGGCGGTGAGAATGAAGGAACGACCCGGCTCGTAGAGCGGCGTTACGTTTCCGAATTCCTGGCCATAGGTCGCCCGGTTCGCATAGGTCTCGTCGAAAATGTTCTTGAGCTCGGCACGCAGCGTGAGATTCGGCCGCTCCACAGGCACGTACTCAACATAGGCGTTGAAGACCTGGTAACCCTCCAAGGGCTTGCTGCCGACCGCGACGTCATCATAGTCGAGCGCAATTTCGGCATCCGCTCCGAAGGTGACTCCCCAATCCGTGAGCGTGTGGATCGCCTGCAAGGTGATGATCTGGCCAGCCGGCGTAGCCAGATAGGTACCGAGGTCGGAATCGGCAGGCTTTCCGTCAATTTCGACGTCGATATTGGCATATTTCACCTTGAAATAGCCGTCGCCCCAGTTGTATCCGCCGCCGACTTCGAAACCGCGCGAGCGAACATCGTGCGCTTCGATCCCGCGGGCGACCGCAAAGCGCGGCGTGCGGGCGTCATCGATGTCCGTCTGGAAGATGCTGCCTTCGATCGTGAAGCCGTTGTAGTTGGCTTCCAGCCCGAGAACGTAGTTGTCCGCCGTTACGGGCTTCGGGCCGTCGCCGTAGTTCCAGTTGGGATTGATGATGAAGTTCTCGGCGAGCGGGATCCCGGCCCAGACATGCGAGTAGCCGGCCTTGGCGATGAGGAGGTCCTCGATGAGGTCGTACTCACCGGAGACGTTGCCGCTGAAACCGGAATTGGTCCACTCTTCGCCCGTCGTCCCGGTGAATTGCTGATTGTCCCCTCGTGCGCCGAAGGACAGGCGCGTCCGCTCCCAGGGCTCGAGCCGCGCCTGGGCGTAGACGCCGATGTTGCGTGCCTTCTCGGTGCCTGGATCAAACAGATCCTCAAGGTCTGCCTTGTCGTTGTAGAAATCGACACCGGCGATCACGTTGCCAATATCGAAGGAGAACTTGTTCTCGAACTTGCCGTTGAAGCTGTCCGACGTGCCGATCGCCTGGTAGGTGGTAGGAACTCCGGCACCAGGTCGTGGGAAGATCGGCAGCTCGACCTCGGTCTTGCTGTAGGCAAGCAGGAGCTTCGGATCCCACCAGCCTTCCGGCGTGCTGTCGGTGTATGTGAAGACAGTATTCTGCCGGCCGAGCGTGTAGTCGCGGATGCGGGGCTCCCACGGTCGAGGGTTCGAGATGGAGCTCATGTTGGCGCGGAAGGGTCGCGGCGCATCGTCATAGATGCGATCATAGCTGATCTCGAAGCGGTCGCCACTGTCGAACTCGTAGGCAAGTTTTCCGAGGCCGCTCAGAAAATCCGTGCTGGTGCCCTGGACTTCCTGGCCGTTGCCGGCAGTGAAGTCGTTGCCCTTGCCGAAGTTGAAGTAGCCGAGGAATTCGAGCCCTTCCTGCAGGCCGTAGGCGGATATGCCTGTCGTGACCGTGTCGCTGTTGAAGTTGTAGCTGGACGTGACGAACCCGCCAAATCCGTCGCCGTCCAACATCTCGCGCGCATCAATCGTTTCATAGGCGATGGCGCCGGCAAGCGCTCCTGGGCCTGCATCGGCCGGCGCGACGCCGGCATCGACGTTGACCGCCTTCAGCAGACCGGGATCGATCAGGTTGGTCGCGTTGTGGTGAAAGACCTTGTTGTTCTGGCGGCCGCCGTCCATGGTCACGGCAAGGCTGGTTTCCTCGATGCCGTGGACATAAACCTTCTGCGACATCGGCAGCGAACTGCCGACCTCGATGCCCGGCTCGCCTGAGAAGACATCGCCAATGTCGGCGGGGTTCTTCTGCCTGAGCTCCTCCGACGAGATCACGATTTCGCCGGCGCCAAGCGGACCACCGCCGAAGGCGGAAATCGGATCGAGCGCGGTGGCGCCTGCAACAGTTGCGGTGCCCGCACCGCCTGCCGCTTTCGGCGAGCCGATCAGGGCCGTGCCGCCGGAGATGCTATAGGAAATGCCGGTTCCCAACAGCAATTGCGCAAGCGCCTGCTGCGGCTGCATCGTGCCGTTGACGGCCTTCGAGCGCATTCCTTCCGACGTCGTCGCGGCCAAGGTCACCTGCAGGCCGGACTGCCGTCCGAAGGCGTTCAGCGCGCTGGCCAGCGGCTGAGCTGGAATATTGAACGTGCGGGCGTTGCTGACGCGGGATGTGGTCTGCTGGGCAGAGGCGGTGGAAGGGGGCAACAAGGCAAGGGAGGAAAGTCCGACGATCGCCGTCGTTGTGAGCAGGCGCAGTCCCGCCCGGCTACGTCTTGCATTGAAAGAAACCTGTCCCTTGCGGCATTTCGGCGAACTCATTTTACCCCCGTCTCGGCTTTCCGCGCTGCCCCTCGGGCGTGCGCTTCCGACCAAAGACGACCGGCTCCAGATTTTTTTTCACCGGCGAGAGATTTTTCTTGAATATTTGACTCCAATTAAAATTGGGTCAGGACACGACCATAGGGCGTCACCTCGCGAACCTTGCCGCCGAATGGCTGGACCAGAGCCTGAAGCGCGAGATCCGGATCCTTCAGGTCATAGACGCCGGTCACCCGCTGTCCGGCGAGGCCCGCCTGCGGAATGGCGATCCAGGCAGAATGATAACGCTGCAGCCGCTCGGCGGCCGCAGCCACGGTCACGTCATTGACGAACATCTTGCCGCTTCGCCAGGCGCCGATATCCTCCTGCGCGATCTGGTTTCGAGTGACTGCACCCGTTGCATGCACCACGGTCGCCATTTCGCCGGGGGAAAGCTCGAAGTTTTCCTCGTGGCCCTTTCCGCTGTAGGAGATCGCCACGATACCATGCGCAAGCTCGACGGTCGTCTCCGACTGCGCCAGTTGCACATCAAAGGCAGTGCCTAGGACCTGCACGGCGACGCCGCCGGCGTCAACGACGAAGGGGCGCGACGGATCTCGCGCGACATCGAAAAAGGCCTCACCCTTGAGAAGCCTGACGGTACGGGCACTCGCGCTGATTTCGGTCGCGATGGCACTGTCGCCGCCCATTTGAATGACCGTGCCATCTTCCAGCGTCACTGTCGTGCTTTGCGCCGTCTCGGTCACGTGATCGGCCTGCCACCACAACAGCAGCGACGGGAGCGAAACGAACATCAGGAGGCAGGCGGCAAGCGCCAAGGCCGCCGCACCGGCCGCATAGGCTTTTCCGGTCCAGCTCTTGCGGATCGGCAGCACATTGGCGGCGAGCGGCCGGGCGCCGCGCCAAAGATGCTCATGGACCGGCGGCACCTCGCCCAGAAGTTGCCAGGTTTTCAGGGCGTGTTCCCAGGATTCCTGGTGCAGATCCGATCGGCTGAGCCACGCCTGGAACGCGGCTTCGGTTTCCCGACAGTTCGGCCGCGCCTTCAGCTCGAGAAACCAGTCCATGGCCTCTTCGAGCAGAGCCTCCGGTATGTGGTTGTCCTTGGTCAAAGCTCTGCCTGCTGCTTGCGTGAATGACGCTCTAGTACTTTGATGTTAGAGCATCTTTCTATCTTCAAGTGTCTCCAGTTGAAGAAAGGATGCTCTTGCGGAAATAACCGGCCTGTCACAAAGACGATTTGCGCGCGATTTTTTTTCACGCACGGCGGCGATTTTCAGCCGCCATTTCCCGCCAGCGTTGTTGCAACGCGCATCATGGCCGTGCGGACGTGGCGGTGGGCGGTCGCGACCGAGATATTCAGGTGAGCGGCGATTTCTTCCAGCGTGTATCCACCGAAGCGGTGCATCTCCAGGGCCACGCGGACCTCGACCGGGAGTTCCTCAAGCGCGCCGGAGATTCGTCTGACCTCGTCGGTCACAAGCACAATGTCTTCCGGCGTCGGCACCTCGCCCGGCACCGACCAGAAAGGCGGTTCGCCCTGTTCCTCCCGTGCTTCGATCTTGCGGCGCTTGATGAGGTCGAGGGAAAGATTGCGCACGATCCGGTAGAGATAGGCGAGCGACAGGCCTGAGGGACCGGTGGGGGTGCTTGCCGGCGCGAAACGGATGAAAGCCTCCTGCACGATGTCTTCTGCAGTTTCGCGTGATCCGACGATACGGGTTGCATACGCGACCAAAGCGGTACGATTGGCGAAATAGACCTGATGGCGCGTTTCCATGTCGACCATGATGTCCGATCCGATCATAACAACTTCAACTTTGCGTCCTGCGTCGTGCGCACCGTTTGCCGCGACGCGATCGTCGGGCCTGGTCAGGGACCGGGCGGCCAAGCGAACGCGCAGTCTCTTAGCACGCACAAATAAACTTGTCTGTAATACTCATGTTATTTTTTCCGATCAAGCGTCCACAGCCGGTGGCCGCTGTCGGTTGCCTGCTGAAAGGGTCTTTCAAGTCGTTGGGATCACGCGTCGGATTCCGGCACGGCGACATGGCCACATCTGCCGCAGAAATGGGAACCGATCCCCGCGCGACACATTACCCAAGGGAGCGCGAACCGTGTCAACCGGACGCGACAGGGATGGCGAACGTGGGGTTTTCCGGTTTCCCGCCGCGGCCAACGAAATGGCAGTCGAGCGGCCCACCTCTCCGGTTCGCCTCGCTCCACTGCAGCAGTCGCATCCGTGCGACCACCGCTGCCACCGCTGCTTTAAGACCCTTGGCTTCCATCGCTCGAACTTTCGCCCTGCCTCTTTAGCCTCGGGCCCTTCTGGCCGGCGAAATAAGTCGATATAGAACCGGGCATATCGCCGATGGCCTTCCTATATAGCATGCCGTTGCTCCGGCAATTTTTGTACTTTTCGACGACAAGGATTGATTCATGACCGAGAAGTCCCCCGCCGACAATTTTCCTGCCGGCTATGTACCCCCGAAAGTCTGGACCTGGGACAAGGGCAATGGCGGCGCATTTGCCAGCATCAACCGCCCGATCGCCGGCCCGACCCATGAGAAAGAATTGCCGGTCGGCAAGCACCCGCTGCAGCTTTATTCGCTCGGCACGCCCAACGGCGTGAAGGTCACGATCATGCTCGAAGAACTGCTGGCCGCAGGCCACACGGGCGCCGAGTATGATGCCTGGTTGATCCGTATCGGCAATGGCGACCAGTTCGGCTCGGGCTTCGTCGACGTCAACCCCAATTCCAAGATCCCGGCGCTGATGGACCATGCGCCGAAGGGCGGCGGCGCACCGGTCCGCGTCTTCGAATCGGCCTCCATCCTGCATTATCTCGCCGAGAAATTCGGTGCCTTCCTGCCGACCGAGTTTCGCGCCCGCACCGAGACCTTCAACTGGCTATTCTGGCAGATGGGATCCGCCCCCTTCCTCGGCGGCGGCTTCGGCCACTTCTATGCCTACGCGCCGATGCAGATCAAATACGCCATCGACCGCTATGCGATGGAAGTGAAGCGCCAGCTTGACGTTCTCGACCGCCACCTCGCCGAGAACCGCTTCCTCGCCGGTTCCGAATACACCATCGCCGACATGGCCACCTGGCCCTGGTATGGCAACCTGGCGCTTGGTCAGGCCTATGGCGATGCCGGCACGTTCCTCGATGTCCAGAGCTACGAGAACGTCCAGCGCTGGACGGCCGAAATCGCCGCCCGCCCGGCGGTCAAGCGCGGTCGCATGGTCAATAGGCTGAGCGGCGATCCGTCGGAACAGCTGCACGAGCGCCACGACGCCTCCGACTTCGATACGAAGACGCAGGACAAGATCGACCAAAAAGAACCCGCGTAAGGAGAAAAGAATGGCGAAGCTGCCCGACATGACGAAACACCGGGGTTTTCCCTATGCCATGCCGGGTACCGGCATCCAGTTCGTCATCCGCCGCGCCAATCCGAAAGGAGTGACGCCGATCAAGGCATTGCCCCGCCATGCCCGGCCGGGCTCGGGAGCGCACCGCATCGATGCGGCATTCCTCCACGCCCTTTGGCACCATTTCGGCGCGGAACCTTTTGAGCGTGGCAATCTTGATGCAGCCCGCCTCAATCTCCTGTTCGGCCGCGAAGTCGTGGCGGCGGAGAAGGATTTCGACCCGTTGTCTTACGAGGCCCTGCTCGTCATCGACGAGCGGGTCGCCCGTCAGAACTTCCCGGAATCGTTCGAGGACGTGTTCGAGGTGTGATGGCGCGCGGCACCGTCGCCGCAAGGCGACGCCCTGCCTGCCGCCATGGCGGACAAGTTCGGCGTCGCACTTTTCCCTTGATGCCGCATGTCCTACGCGCGTTGACGGCAAGGACTGCGACCGAACCGGCGGCTTCTACATGTTGGAACGCGCCAGCGTCAGATCCAAGAGCACGTTTGCGCCGGCGGCCACGTCAGATGGAGCAGCATATTCGCGCGGGTTGTGGCTGATACCATCGCGGCAGGGGACGAAGATCATCGTTGTCGGCACCCGTCTTGCCAGATTGAAGGCGTCATGCCCGGCGCCGGAGACGATGTCGGTGAAGGTCAGGCCACGATCGCGAACACTGGCGCGAACTGTCTCGATCAAGCCCCTGTCGAAGGTGACCACCGGCGAATGCCAGGTCATGCGTCCCTGGAGGTCGATGTCCGGGTGGCGCTGACGGAGCACATCGAGCCCCTCAACCAGCCGGCGATGCATGGCGTCGAGAACTGCCTCGTCGGGGTGCCTGAGGTCGACCGTCATGGCGACCTGCCCCGGAACGACGTTGATTGCGCCCGGGGACAGATCGATCCTCCCGATGGTGCAGCGGGCAGCCTCGTCGGTCCGGCCGATCGCCTGCACCAACCCGATCACGTGCATCAGCACGGGGACCGGATCCTTGCGGAGCGCCATCGGCACCGGCCCGGCATGGGTTTCCTCGCCGATAATCGAGATCTCGTACCAGCGGATGCCCTGGCCGCCTGTGACAACGCCGATGGTCTTGCCCGCTGCCTCGAGGATCGGCCCCTGCTCGATGTGCAACTCGATGTAGCACGCAGCTTCCGCTAGACTTGGCCCAGGCTCTTGGTCATATCCGTGGCGGGCAATCTCTTCGGCAAGCGTTGTCCCCGCGTGATCACGAGCAGCAAGTACGGTTTCCATCTCCAGCACGCCACAGGCGACGCCGGAGCCCATCATCGCCGGCTGGAACCGGCAGCCCTCCTCGTTGGTCCAGACGCAGAGCTCGATCGGCCGATCCGTTTCCACGGCGTTGTCGTCCAGCGTCTCAAGAACTTCGAGGCCGGCGAGCACACCGAGCACGCCGTCGAAACGCCCGCCGGTCGGTTGCGTATCGAGATGGCTGCCGATCAGAACTGGCGATGCTTCAGCCTCACGGCCAGCGCGGCGGAGGAAGAGATTGCCAATCCGGTCCTTGCGAAGCTGGTATCCGCGCGCGCCACACCAGTCGAGAAACAGGGCGCGCCCGGCCTCGTCCGGGTCCGACAGCGCCTGCCGGCACGATCCGCCCTCCGGCGTCGCGCCGATTTGGGCGATCGCCATCAGCCGCGCCCACAGCCGGTCCCCGTCTATCCCGTATCGCATCCCGTCCTCCACGCATGTGCTTCGTCGCCCCCAACGTCCGTGGCTATTCAAGGGAGCACCAGTCACCCATGAGGGGGACTGTGCCCGGTTCCCGCCCGCTCGCTAAAACGGACGGTAGGTCAACTGTGGAGGCAGCAGGTCATGGACACGACACCGGAAAGACGATGGCACCGCATCGCAGAAGCGCTGCGCCCCGAGACGCGGATGCTGATCGACGGGCAGTTTCGAGCAGCCGGAAGCGGCGAGACGCTCGCTTCGATCAATCCGGCGACCGGCACCTTGATCGCCGAAGTCGCTTGCGGCAACGCCGCCGATATCGAGACGGCCTGTGACGTCGCGGCGAAGCGGTTCCGGCAAGGCGTCTGGTCGCGCATGCGCCTCAGGCAGCGCATCGACATTCTCACCCGCTTCTCCGAACTGATTGCCGAAAACCGCGATATCCTCGCGGTGCTCGACACGCTGGAGATGGGCAAGCCGATTGCGGAAATGTGCGCGATCGATGTGCCGGGCGCCGTGCTGACCATGCGCTTCATGGCCGAAAGCATCGACAAGATTGGAGGGGCTGCCCCGGTCACCAATCCAGATGCGCTGCACTATATCCTGCGCCAGCCGCTCGGTGTGGTCGGCTGCATCACACCGTGGAACTACCCGCTGATGATGGCCGTCTGGAAGATCGCGCCAGCTCTTGCCGCCGGCAACAGCGTCGTCCTGAAGCCTGCAGAAGACACCTCCCTCAGCGCACTGATGCTCGGTCGCCTGTTTCTGGAGGCCGGCGGACCGGACGGCGTGTTGAATGTCGTGCCCGGGCGCGGCGCGGTCGCTGGTCAGGCGCTGGCGCGCTCAATGCAGGTGGAAAAGATCGCCTTCACCGGTTCGACAGCGATCGGCCGGCAGATGTACCGCTATGCCGCCGACACGAACCTCAAGGCGGTTTCGGCAGAACTCGGCGGCAAGTCGCCACAGATCGTGCTTGCCGACGTCGAGGATCTTTCCGCAGTGGCTGAGAAGATCGCCGACGGGCTGTTCGGAAACCAGGGCGAGGTCTGCTCGGCCGGATCACGCATTCTGGTCGACCGGAGCATTCACGACCAATTCTGCGATCTCATCGCCGGCCATACCGCGCGGAAGTACCGGCCGGGCGATCCACTCGATCCAGAGACGACAATGGGTCCGCTCGTCAACAAGCTGCATCAAGGCCGCGTGCTCGACTATATCGACGGTGCGCGCCAGGACGGCGCGAGAGCCGTGATCGGAGGCGGCCCGAGCGACCGGAACTTGGGCGGCGCGTGTTTCGTCGAGCCAACGCTTTTTGCCGGCGTCGACAACGGCATGAAGATCGCCCAGGAAGAAATCTTCGGGCCCGTCGGGGCGATCATTCCGCACGATGGAGCAGAGCATGCGGTCCAGATCGCCAACGACAGTCCCTACGGCCTTGCCGCCGGCGTTTGGACCTCGAACCTTGGCAGCGCGCACCGCATCGCCCGCGATCTCGAATGCGGCATGGTCTGGATCAACGGCTACATGAACGGCGACATGAGCCAGCCCTGGGGCGGCTGGAAACTCTCAGGCCACGGCCGTGACAAATGTCTGCAGGCCTTGATCGACAACACCCAGTCAAAATCGGTCTGGGTTACGCTCGATTGATGGCCAGCGACGACTGACAGCAACCGAAAACACTGCTGTCAGCAAGAAGCGCCCGCAAACCTTCGCTCCTACAGCGCCGCCTGTCTTATTCGACGCACAAAGGTGGCCGTAGCGGTCTGACCCGCTGCATGATTCCTCTAGCCGGTGACGACTAGAGGAATCATGCAGCGGGAGAGTTCACCTGCACTGATGTCGCGGGCGTGGTAGTTAAGTCCGACAGGAAAGGTAAGACTCCATGTCCCAAAACACCAGGAAAACGCTGCGATCACTGACCGGCCTTCTGCTGGCCGCGTCAGCGCTTTGCAGCGCGACCGCCGCCAACGCCGAAACACTCGTCATCACCGATGCCAAGGTCCGCACGATGTACGCGGCCGCTCCTCTGGCAGAGGCCGTGGCGATCGATGAGGACGGCGTGATCCTTGCCGTCGGCGACGAAGCGGATGTGCTTGAGAAAGCGGGCGCGGACGCACATGTCGTCAAGCTCGGCGGCAAGCTGGTGCTGCCGGGCTTCCAGGATGCGCACGTGCATCTGATCGAGGCCGGCGTCAACGCGAGCCTGTGCGAATTCGAAGCCTTCGCCTCGCTCGAAGAGACGAAGGAAACGGTGCGCGATTGCGTGAAGCAGAGCGAAACCGACTGGGTGGTCGGCTCCGGCGTCAGCATGACCAACCTGCTTGATGAAACCGACGATCCCGTTGGCGTGCTCGACAAGATTTCGAGCGACCGGCCGATCCTGATCCTCGACGACATCGGCCACGGCGCCTGGGCCAACAGTGTCGCGCTTGAAGCAGCCGGCTACGACGAGATCAAAGGCAACCCGCCCGGCGGCATCATCCTGCGCGACGAGAAGACCGGCGCGCCGAACGGCATCGTGCTTGAGAACGCCCAGCAGAAGCTGCGCAACCTCGCCTTCCCCGACACGCCCGAAAACGTCAAGTTCGCCTATGAAAGCATGCTGCCGACCCTGAAGACGATGGCCGAGAACGGCATCACCACCGTCAGCGACGCCGGCGGCTTCTGGCCTCAGGGGCATCTGAAGGCCTGGCAGATGGCCGAGAAGAACGACACGCTGACGCTTCGTGCCGCCAACGCGCTCTATGTTTATCCCGACCTGCCCTTCGATGCGCAGGTGGGAAAACTGACGAGCTTCTACAGCAACGATCCCAACCGGCTTTTGAAATTCAACCAGGTGAAGCTCTATGTGGATGGCATCATCGAGCAGCGCACGGGCGCGCTGCTTGCGTCCTACAGACAAGGCCCGGGTATCGACCACGGGTTTGACAGTGGCTTCCTCTATTTCGACGAGGCGACGCTCGATCGCTATTCCACGGTGCTCTCGGAGAAGGGCTTCAAGCTGCACTATCACGTGACCGGCGACCGCGGCGCGCGCCTGGCGCTTGACGCCATCGCGCAGTCGGACGCCAAGCCCGGCCCGCATCGCCTCACGCATATCTACCTGCTCGACAAGGCGGATTACGGCCGGTTCAAGGACGAAGGCGTCGTTGCCGACTTCCAGTTGGCGCCGAGTTCCTTGAGCCGCGAATATGACAGCTTCATCCGCAAGTTCATCGGTGATCGCGCCGACACCATGATGCCGGCCGGAAGCATCGAGAAGACGGGCGCAACCGTCGTCATGAGCAGCGATTTCGACGCCGACGAGCTTTCGCCGCTCGTCAAGATCCAGACGGCGCTTGAGCGCAAGAAGGACGGCGCACCGGACGTGGAAACGGCCGTCAAGTGGATGACGATCAGCCCGGCGAAGCTTCTGAACCAGGAGGACAAGACGGGCACGATCGAGCCCGGCAAGTTCGCCGACCTCGTTGTCATCGACAAGGATATCTTCGACATTCCCGTCAAGGAGATCGGCAAGGCCGCCGTCGAGGCGACCTTGCTGCAGGGTGATCCCGTCTATGATGCGGAAGGCCTGTTTTCCGGAAACTAACGGCCAAGGCACTGCGTGTTCAAACGAACGCGCAGTGCCGACGATTCTGATTTGATTCAAAGCACCCTCGCCGCTTCAATGATGCAGGCTTGAAAGCGAGATGCCCTAGCCGCCAGCACCTCCGAGCAGGAGCGAGAACAACTCGCCCTGCGAGGAGATCTTGAGCTTGGAATAGATGCGCTTGCGGTGGACCTTTACCGTTTCCGGGCTGTTGCCGAGAATGCGCGCGATGCTCTTGGTCGAATGCCCCTTGAGCATCAGGCGGATGATCTCGCCCTCGCGCGTGCTCACCTTCAATTGCGACAAGGTCGCAAACACCATGTCGGCCGCGGGCTCGCATGCGGCCGAACCGGCGACCGGTTGCGGCCAGTGCTTGCGACAAAGCTCGGAGACGACGGGCAGCAGGCCGTCGAGATGGGCGCGGGCCTGCGGTCCGGGGCGGCAGTCCACCGTCCGTTGACCGAGCGACAGCGCGATCGCGGTGCCCCCGGCGCTCGCGACCAGCATGACGATCTCGTCGTAGAGCCCGGTTTCGGCATAGAACATGCGGTAGTACTCGCTCTCGCGAAAATCGTCGGGCGCGCAGTCGTCGAGGCTCGCCACCCGGTCGCCGGGATCGCTCAAGTAAAGGCTGTAGAACGGATCGAGCAGGTAGGCGAAGCCGAGATAGGGACCGATGGTGCGCCTGGTCGCCTCCGGATCGAGATCGCTATAAAGCTGCAGCGGCGGCTGGTCGGCGGAGAAAACCGAGACGAACAGGCTGTCGAAGCCGTAGACGTCGAGGCAGAGTTGCCTGAGTGCGTCCGGAAAGGCCGGGCTGCCGATCGCAGCCACGGCCTTGCCGATCAATGTCATCTGTTCAAACGGAAATCCCGTCATTCCCCGCCTTGTCGTCAAGTTACCCTCGACGATCAAAGCGGTTCCTGCTGGGTAATGCAATGGATGCCGCCGCCACCGATGGCGATGGCATCGATCCGGACCTCGCGCACGCGGCGGTCAGGAAACAGCGAACGGAACATCTGCCGTACGACCGTGTCGGACTCGATGCCGTAACACGGCATGATCACGCCGCCATTGACGAGGTAGGAGTTGACGTAGGAGCGGCAGAACTTCGGGTGGTCCGACGGCGCGTCGACCGCTTCCGGAACAGTGACGATCCGGATCGGTCGACCCTTGGCATCGGTCTGGCCCTGCATCGCCTCCAGATTCAAGCGGATGTAGTGGTTCCACTCGTCATCCTCCTCGTCGCCCCCCTCACCAGGGCTTTCCATCAATACGACACCGGGTGCGACGAAGACGGCGATGCCGTCCACATGGCCATCGGTCTCGTCCTCGATCGGATTGCCTGGTAGCCAGATCACCTTTTCCCCACCGAGCATGTCGAGAAGCTCGCGCTCGATGTCGTCGCGGCTCCAGCCGGGATTGCGGTTGCTGTTGGGAAAGCAGGTTTCCGTGGTGATGATCGTACCCTCACCGTCGACGCTGACGCCGCCGCCCTCGGCAATGAGGTTGGAGACGAAGCCCGCAACACCAGCCTTCTCCAGCACCAGCCCGGAAAAGGCCGCGTCGCCGTTGAAAGGATGATACTTGCCGCCCCAGGCGTTGAACTTGAAGCGTGCGCCGGCACGACGGCCGTCAGCCGCCGTCAGGAAGCAGGGACCGGCGTCGCGCGCCCAGCTGTCGTCGATATCAGCTTCGATCAGGTCGATCGAGGGGTCGAGGATGGCGCGCGCCTCGGCTATATCCTCCGGGCGCGCAGCCATCGTCACCGGCTCGAACTCGCGGATCGCGTGGGCGACGGCCGCATAGTCGCGGCGGGTCGCGGCGATATCGTCCCAGACCTCGTGGCGGCATGGCCACATCATCCAGGTGCGGCGATGCGGCTCCCATTCGGCCGGCATGCGAAAGCCTGCCTCGCGTGGTGTCTGGTTCTTCATGGTTTCATACCCTTCCCAACCGGTCCGAGTGCCTGCGACATAGCGGCAGCGCCAGGATCCGGCTTTTAAATGTTTGATTGTTTGCGAAAAAACTCAGCCGATCGCCGTCTGGCCATCGAGCGTACGGATCGCGCCATAGAGATCGGGCCGGCGATCGCGATAGATCCCCCAGCTGCGCCGGAAGGTGCGGATCGCGTTAAGATCAAACCGCGCCGTCAGGTAGGTCTCGTCGGTCCGGCTGGCCTCGGCGACGATCGCGCCGGTGTGGTCGGCAATGAAGGAGGTGCCGTAAAACAGCGCCTCGTTGCCGCCGGCCGCTTCAGTGCCCACCCGATTGGAGGCGATCACCGGCACCATGTTGGCGGCCGCATGGCCCTGCATCGTGCGGCGCCAGTGGCCGGAACTGTCGATCTCCGCCTTCTGTTCGCTGCCGATCGCCGTTGGGAAGAACAGAAGCTCCGCGCCCTGAAGCGCGAGCGCCCGAGCGGTTTCTGGAAACCACTGATCCCAGCAGATGCCGCAGCCGATCCGCGCGTACTTCGTGTCAACAGACCGAAAACCGGTATCGCCGGGGCTGAAATAGAACTTCTCCTCATAGCCCGGCGCCTGCGGGATGTGGGACTTGCGGTAGTTCCAGAGGATCTCGCCGTCGGCATCGATGATCGCCAGCGAGTTGTACTGCGCCGGTCCCGCCTTCTCGTAGTATGAGATCGGCAGCACGACGCCGAGTTCCCTAGCAACCGTCCGAAAATGCCGGATTGCCCGGTCCTCGCCGAGGCTCGCCGCCAGGTCGAGGTGGTCGATCGTCTGCTCCAGGCAGAAGTAAGGCGTCTGGAACAGCTCCTGCAGGAGGATGATCTGAGCGCCATCCTCATGGGCAAGCCGCACCAGTTCCTCGGCCTTTTCGATGTTCTCATCGATGTTCCAGCTGCAGGCCATCTGCGTCGCTGCGACGGTGATTTCGCTCATCTCAAATGCTCCTCAAGCGCGGGATGCCATGAAAGCGGCAATCGATTCCGAAAGTGCTGAAACAATCGTGTCGCATTCGGCCTCCGTGACGATCAAAGGTGGCGATACGATGAGACGATTGCCGACCGGACGGACGATGACGCCGCGGGCGACGCAACCCTGGAAGATGGTTTCGCTCGCCTTCTCATAGACCGGCAACGGCTGCTTCGTGACCTTGTCGGCAACGAGATCGATGCCGAGCATCAGGCCGGCGCCGCGGACGTCGCCGACGATATCGTGGGCGAGCAGTGCCTTTGCCCGGCTCTGCAGATGCGCGCCGGTACTCGCCGCATGCGGCAGCAGCCGTTCCCGTTCCATGATCTCGATATTGGTCAGCGCCGCGGCACAGGCGACCGGGTGGCCAAAATAGGTGAGCCCCATGGAGAACACCCCGCCCTCGCACTGCGGACGGTTGATGACGTCGTAGATCTCGTCGGAAATCAGCGTCGCGCCGAGCGGGATGTAGCCCGACGTGATGCCCTTCGCCGACACCAGGATGTCCGGCTGCGTCTCGTAGATCGCGTCGGAGGCGAACCACTCACCAAGTCGGCCGAAGCCGGTCACGACCTCGTCGGCGATGTAGAGGATATCGTTGCGGCGGCAGACCGCCTGCATGCGCCTGTGGTAGCCCTTCGGTGCGACCAGGACGCCGCCTGCCCCCATGATCGGCTCGGCGATGAAGGCGGCGACGTTCTGGGGACCGAGCTGTTCAATGCGCATCTCGAACTCGCGCACCAGCAGGTCGCAATAGGCCTCCTCGGTCATTCCGTCGGGACGGGCGTAGCAGTCGGCGGCCGAGACGTGGTGGATGAAATCTTCGCCGACCTGGGCGAAACCGTATTTCGTACCGTGGATCCCGGTCAGCGCCGCCGCCACATAGGTCGCGCCGTGATAGGCGTTGTTGCGCGAGATGATCTTGCGCTTGCCCGGCTTGCCGCGCATGGCGAAGTAGTAGTGGACGATACGGATGGCCGCATCGTTCGCGGTCGACCCGCCGCAGGTGTAGTAGACATGGTTGAGGCTGCCGGGCGAAAGCTCGGCGAGCCGCGCGCCGAGCTCGGCTGCCGGCACGTTCCCCGATGCGCCGAAGGGGTTGTAGTAGTCCATGTCCATGACCTGGCGGGCGATTGCATCGGCCATCTCGCGCCGGCCGTGGCCGATGTTGACGCACCAGAGGCCGGCGATGCCGTCAAGCAACCGGCGTCCGGTGCTGTCGACGACATAGGCACCTTCGGCCTTCTCGATGATCTGGCTGCCGGTGGCGGCAAAGGTCGCGAAATCGGTATAGGGATGCAGCACGTGATCCCGGTCCTTCTCGAAGGCCGAACGGTTGTTCGGCCGGTCGGAGCCGACGGCTGCAACGGATTGAACGATGGTCATTTTCTTCTCCAGAATGGTATGAGACGTGGCTACCGCGGATCAACGCAGCAGCTTGGTCCAGACGCGGTCATAAAGTTTGGTGACGGCGGGCGTGCAGGCAGTCAGAAACTCCGGTGCTGGCGCATTTTCGGGCGGGCTCAGTTCCGGCGCGCCGGCGAGCGCCTTGTCGACGAAGGCTTCAGAGCCCTTGATGCCGTTGGCGTAGCGGGCGTAGTTGGTGATCATCGCCGCGTTTTCCGGATCCATGACGAAGTTGATCCAGAGCTTGGCGTTCTCGAGGTCGGGCGCGCCCTTCGGCACCGCGACATTGTCCATCCAGCCGGTGTAACCTTCCTTCGGATAGATGTATTCGATCGACGGCCGCTCATCGCGCGCGCGCATGGCGTAGCCGTTCCAGCTCATGGACACGGCAGCCTCGCCCGAAACCAGCAGTTCCTTGGTCTCGGAGTTGTAGCTCTTGACGAACTGCTTCTGCGTCGAGAGCAGGTCGAGAACCGCCTTCAGGTCCTCGGGGTTGTCGTTGCAGCGCGGCTTGCCGAGGTAGCGCAGTGCCATGTTGATGACGTCGTTGACGTCGCGCAGCATGTTGATCTTGCCTTTTACCGCGTCATCCGGCTCGAACAGGATCTTCAGCGAGGTGTCGTCGCCCTTGACGATATCGCGGTCGACGGCGAGGCCGGTCGAGCCCCAGGCCCAGGGCGCGGAATAGACGCGGCCCTTGTCCCAGAAGACGTCTCGCCACATCTCGTCGACATGCTGGTAGTTCGGCATCGCTGAAACGTTGATCGGCTCGAGCAGCTTCTCGCCGATCAGGATCGTCATCGTATCGTGGCCGGGCACGATGATGTCGTAGCCCCCAGCCCCCGATTTCAGCTTGGCAAGCATCGTCTCCATGGAATCGTAGGTGTCGATATGGACCTTCACCCCATAGGTCTTCTCGAACTTCTCCACCATCTCGGGCGGCGTGTACTCGCCCCAGGTGTAGATGAAGAGGTCACCGGCGGCGAAGGCTGGGGCACTCAGGGTCGAGGCAAAGAGGGCGGCAAAAATGGCAGGCTTTTTCATCGGATGTTCCCTTTCTCTTTTTTGATTTTCGAATGTGCTCGCGGGCGTCAGTGCTTCCGCCCCGCCTGCCCCAGCAGCCCCGAGATCAGCACCAGCACGGTCGAGGCGGCGAGCATCAGCGTCGAGATCGCGTTGACCTCGGGCGTCATGCCGAGCCGGAGCATGCCGTAGATGTGCAGCGGCAGCGTCGTTGCGCCGGGACCGGCGACGAGTGCCGTGATGATGAAATCGTCGAGCGAGATGATGAAGGCGAGCAGCCAGCCGGAGACGAGGCCCGGCAGCAGCAACGGCAGGGTGATGCGCAGGAACGCCTTGGCCGGAGAGGCATAGAGGTCGGCTGCGGCCGAAGGCAGTGTCGCGTCCATGCTTTCGAGCCGTGCCTTGATCGGCAGGTAGGCAAAGGGGATGCAGAAGACGATGTGGGCAATGAGGATGGTGGCGAAGCCGAGGCTGATACCGACGGCAACGAAGAAGACCAGCGAGGCGACGGCCGTGACGATTTCCGGCACCATCAGCGGGAAGGTGAGGACGACATAGGCGCCTTCGCCGCCGCCCTTCTTGCCGTTGACGGTCGCGATGGCAGCTCCCAATGCGAAGACCGTGGCGACAGTGGCTGCGATGACAGCGATCACCACGGAGTTGATGGCTGCCGCCTGGATGTTCTGGTTGGCAAAGACGGTCTGGTACCAGCGGAAGGAAAAGCCGGCCCAACGGGTGACCGAGCGGCCATCGTTGAACGAGTAGATCGCCAGGACGACGATCGGCGCATAGAGGAAGACGACGCAGCCGACGGAGAGAAGACTGAAGCCTGGAAAGACGCGCAGGTCGCGCAAGCGGGCGGTGGGCATGGCGGACCTCTCTTAGTTCGTTTGCTGCTGCTGCGCGGCGCGCCGGGCAAGCCAGACAAGGACGATGAGGGTGATGGTGAGCAGGATCATCGACAGTGCTGCGCCGAACGGCCAGTTGCGTGCGGCCTGGAACTGCGTGCCGATCAGGTTGCCGATCATCAGCGTCTTGCCGCCGCCGAGAATATCGGGCGCCAGGTAGGAGCCGACGGAGGGGATGAAGACGAGCAGGCTGCCTGCGATCAGGCCGGGCCGCATGACCGGCAGCACGATGCGGAAGAAAGCGACCCTGCGGCTGGCATAGAGATCGTAAGCTGCCTCCAGGAGCCGGAAATCGAAGCGCTCGAAGGCCGAATAGAGTGGCAGCACCATGAAGGGCAGGAAGGAATAGATCAGCCCGAGCGAGATGGCGAAGCCATTGTAGCTCAGTGCCAGCGGCTGGCCGATCACGCCGAGATCGACAAGGGCGCTGTTGATCGGACCGTCGTCACGCAGCACGAAGAGCAGCGCGATGGTGCGGATCAGAAGGTTCACCCAGTAAGGAATGGTGATCAGGAACAGCCAGATGTTCTTCACCCGATCGGAGCGGGTCGCGATGTAGTAGGCGGTCGGCACGCTGATCACGAGGCAGAGAAGCGTCGCGATGGTTGCCTGCGCGAGCGAGCGGGCGACGATGATCAGATAGTCGGGCGTGAACGTCAGGCTGTCGTCGAGGAAATCCCGTTCGAACAGGATCTGCTCGTAGGCTGCCGTGGAAAACGTCCACTCGACGCCGCCATAGGCGCCCGGAACGAGAAACGAATAGGTGAGCATGATTGCGATCGGCGCGACCATGAACACCAGGATGACGCCGAGCGACGGCCAGAGCAGGCCGGCATGAGCAAGCCCCGGCGGGATGCGCGAGGACAGGGCAAGAGGGCGGGCGCTCATGACAGAAGCACCTTGATAGAGCCGGGTTCGAAACCGATGCTGACGAGGTCATCGGGCGCAAAGTCCTGGCGTCCGCGCAGGCCGCCACGCGGCGAGCGGGCGGTGAGCGCGTGTTTGCCGACGCGCAGGTGGTATTCGACGGCATTGCCGAGATAGGTGCGATCGGTGACCTTCGCCGGACCCTGCCCATCACTGTGACCGGCGCCGAGCACCAGCCGCTCGGGGCGGATCGAGAGCCAGACCTGCTGCCCGACTTCAACGCGCTCGGCGATTGGCGCATGGACCTGGCCAAAGTCCTCGATATCGAGCGCCGCCTCGCCGCCCGTGACACCTGCGACCTTCGCCTCGATCAGGTTCGATTCACCGATGAAGTCGGCGACGAAGCGGCTTTGCGGTTGTTCGTAGACGTCTTCGGGCGAGCCGACCTGCTGCAGGTGGCCGTTGCTGATGACGGCGACCCGGTCGCTCATTGCCAGCGCTTCTTCCTGGTCGTGGGTGACGAAGATGAAGGTGATGCCGGTTTCGCGCTGCAGCGATTTCAAATCCAGCCGCATCTTCTGCCGGAGCTTCAGGTCGAGGGCCGACAGCGGCTCGTCGAGCAAAAGCAGCTTCGGCTGCGGCGCGAGCGCCCGGGCAAGGGCGACGCGCTGCCGCTGGCCACCCGACATCGTGTCCGGCCGGCGGTCGGCGTAGTCGGTCATGTGCACGAGGTCGAGCATGCGCTCGACGGTGCGCTCGACCTCGGCGCGCGGCTTGCCGAGCATTTCCAACCCGAACGCGATGTTGCGACGGACCGTCATATGCGGAAACAGCGCATATTGCTGGAAGACGGTGTTCACAGGACGGGCTTCCGGCGGCAGGCGGCTGACGTCCTCACCGAAGATGCGACACGTGCCCGACGTCAGCATTTCGAAACCACCAAGGATGCGCAGCAAGGTGGTCTTGCCGCAGCCGGAAGGACCGAGCAGCGTGAAGAACTCGTTGGCGCGAATGGAGAGATTGACGTCCTTCAGCGCTTCATGGGCATGCGGGGTGCCGGCGTTGTAGGTCTTGCGGAGATTGCGCACTTCGGCAGCGACGCTGTTTGGATGTTGCACCGGAAGGGAGCTCGACTT
This sequence comes from Ensifer sp. MJa1, assembly GCF_037026475.1. NCBI lineage: Bacteria > Pseudomonadati > Pseudomonadota > Alphaproteobacteria > Hyphomicrobiales > Rhizobiaceae > Ensifer > Ensifer sp. MJa1. The sequence goes on from NZ_JAKUMO010000028.1 coordinate 23,357, forward strand.
GCTCAGCGGCGCAGCCTTGGCGTCGGCAGGCGGTGTCGGATTGGGTTGTATGATGGCGCGCTGCATGGTTCTCCTCCACTTGAAGCCGACGGGAGCGAACGGATACCGTTCGGCATGGAAGGACTATGCGTGGGGCCGGGAGGGGACGTTAGTCCCCCAGAGGGGGTACCACCGACGGCCATGATCTTCGGCAGCTGCGAAACGCCGAAGGCGGCCCGCAGGCCGCCTTCGCTGGGAGGGGCCGCCAAGCGCAGCCAGATTTTGCCATTGATACGCAAGCCTCTGCTTTCGCTACCGGATCGGCAACCGGCTGCTCGCGGTCCCTACGCCTCCGACTTTCGGAAAAGGATGACCAGAGTGGTGGCTACGATCATGATGACCGAGATGGCAGCGACGGTCGGATCGAGGTCGAGGCGCAGATTGTCCCATATGCGCTTCGGTAGCGTGATGATATTGACGCCACTGACGAACAGCGTGACCGAGCTCTCCTCCCAGGACATGACGAGGCTGACGAACCAGGCCGCAAAGAGGCCGAAGCGGATGTTCGGCAGGATGACCCGGAAGATCGATTGAAGCTGCGACGCCCCGAGGTTGCGGGCGGCGAGCTCGAGGTTCCGGTCCAACCGACTGAGCGCACCGAGGATGGCGATGACGGCAAAGGGCACGATCATCACCACGTGCGACAGCACCAGCCCGGGGATGGTGTCGAGCAAACCGATCTGCGCCAAAAGGAAGTAGAGCGCGACGGCCGACGTGACCGGCGGAACGATGATCGGCAAGAGCACCAGGCCGATCAGGAAGCGCCCGCTCGCCGGCCGGCGCAGCCAGATGCCGATGCCGAAGGCGGCGGCAAGCGCCGTCGCAATGACGCTTGATAGCAGAGCAATGAGCGTGCTTGTGCCGATGCTTGCAAGCCAGGTGTCGGGATCGAAGATCGCCAGGTAATGCCGGAGCGAGTATTCCCCATCGGGCATCGACAGGAAGCGCTTGGGCGTGAACGAAAACGGGATGACGGCGACGAGCGGCAAGAGCAGGAAGAACCCAGCCGCACCGGCAAGAAAACCGCCAAGACGTGATTTGCCAAACATATCGGCCTTACCGCGACATGAGTTGTTCGATGCGCATGACGCGCTGCGACAGCCAGAGGATCGCAAAGACGACAGCGAGCAGCACGACGCCGAGCGCGGCACCCAGCCCCCAATTGGCCGTCTGGAACATCTGGACGAACACCGTCTCCGCCGTCAGCACCACCCGCCCGCCGCCGAGGATCATCGGGGTGACGAAGAAGCCGAGCGAGAAGATGAAGGTCATCGCCAGAGCCGAAAACACGCCTGGCATCGACATCGGCAGATAGATCCGCCAGAAGACGCCAATCGGCCGGCAGCCGAGCCCTAACGCCGCAAGCAACACCCGCCTGTCGATCTTGCGCATGACGGAGGCCATCGGCAGGATCGCGAAGGGCACCATGAAGTGCACCATACCGGTGATCACCGACCAGACGTTCCGACCTGTTGAAAGCCCGCTGAAACCGAGGGCATTGGCAACGTCGCTCGCAAGCCCGTTGTTGCGCAGGATCACAACCCAGCCGAAGGCGCGCACCAGTACCGAGATCCAGAACGGTATGAAGATGCAGATCTCGATGAGACGGCTGCGCCGCCCGCTGCCCATCACCCAGTAGTAGGCGAGCAGATAGGCGATCGGAATGGTGATCGCGGTGCTCACCAGGCACACCCAGAAGGTTCGGAAAAAGATCGCCTGGAAGTCCGCACCGGTGAAGATGCGGACATAGTTTTCAAAGCCGAGCTCGGGCCGGGTGACGCTCCAGAGCGTCACGCCGGCAAAAGGCAACACATAGGCAAGCACCAGGATCACAGGCAATGCCCAGAGCATCACGAGCGATCCGGTTGCGGCAAAGCGCCTGGCTGGAACGGGGTGCGCCTGCATCATGACGCGGTCATCGCCAGGTATTTTTCGAGCGCCTGGTCACCGCGCGCGGAATACCAGTCCATGTCCATCAGCACCTGCTGCGACATGTTCTCGGCCGAGCTGCAGTCAAGCCGCTTGAGATCAGCGGGCACGAGATCGTGGGCAAGCGGATTGGTCGGCCCGCAGCCGAGCGTTCGCAGCAGGTCGACCTGGCGCGCCGGATCCTGGCAGTAGCGGATGAAGTCCATCGCCCGGGCCGATCCGGCCGGATTGCCCTTGATCACCGCCCAGCCCGATGGCGCAAGCACGCCCTGCGCATAGGTCCAGCTGACGGCGCCGCCGGTGTCCTTTTCCACGAGATTGGCGCGGGTGTGCCACATCAGCGCCATCGATGCCTCGCCGTCGCGCATCAGTTGCTGGCTCTCGGCACCGGAATCCCAGAAGCTGACAATATGTGGCTTGATCTCGTTGAGCTTGCGGATCGCCCGTTCCTCGTCGAGCGGATAGAGCTGGTCCATCGGCACGCCGTCGGCAAGAAGTGCCGCCTCCATGCAGCCCGACATCCACTTGTAGAGCGATCGCTTGCCCGGATACTTCTCGACGTTCCAGAAATCCGCCCAGGATTTCGGCGGGTTGTCGCCGAACTGCTTGGCGTCATAGGCGATGACGTAGCTCAGGAAATAGTTGGCGACGCTGTATTCGTAGGCAAAACCTGCCTGCACCTTCTCGCGGTCGACGACCTTGTAGTCGATCGGCTCGATCATGCCGGCCTCGCCCAAGGACTTCGTCGCGCCCGGATCGGCGTCGCAGACATCCCAGGAGACTGCGCCGCCTTCAAACTGCGCCTTCATGGCTCCTTTGGTTGGGCCGGAGCCGTCGATCTTGACCGCAATGCCCTGCTGTTCGGCGTAGCTGCCGGTCAGTGCCGCCTCGAAGGCGCCGACGGCGTCGCCGCCCCAGTTCGTGACCACCAGTTGACCGTCGGCGGCGCGCGCCGTGCGGGGCCCAAGATGCGGTGCGACGCCGAGCAGAACGAGGCCGGTCAGAAACGTCCTCCGGTCGATGCGGCCGGCAAGGTGGCCATCCTTCAGCAGTTCGAGGCATTCCGTCTTCAGGTCGTTATTCATGGCATTTCCCCTTGTTGTTGTTTGGTTCCCATGCATTTGAAGTGCCGTCAGCCGGCGAGCACCCGCCCGTCCAGGTGGCCCCAGTGGACCCACAGCTGTTCGCCACGCGCCGGCGGAATGCCGAGCACGTCGCGTGCCGTTGTCAGCGTCAGGCTCGTGCCCTCAGGGGCGCTGCCTTTGACGACCGTCGTTCCGCCCTGGAAAATGACGCCGTCGACGGTCATTGGCAGAAGGTTGTAGTCGGTCTTCGGTCGCTCGCGGCAAAGGGTGAGCTTTTCCGGGCGGATGGCGAGAACGGCCGGCTTACCTTCCAGCTGTTCGGCGTCCGGAAGCATTGCCCTGACGCCGAACTCGCCGACATGCGCATGAAGCTCGCCGGCGACCGCCCGTTGCCGAGAAACCGGCAAAGTGTTCATCGTCCCCAAGAATTCTGCAACGAAGCGCGAATTGGGCTCGTCATAAAGCACGTTCGGCCGGTCGAGCTGGACGATGCGGCCGCGATCGAAGATCGCGATCCGGTCGGACATCGCCATGGCTTCCATCTGGTCGTGGGTGACGAACAGGAAGGTCGTTCCGGTCTTGCGATGGATATCCACCAGTTCGTCCTGCAATTGCTCGCGCAGGTTCTTGTCGAGCGCCGACAGCGGTTCGTCGAGAAGCAGAAGTTCCGGCTCGAACACCAGCGCACGCGCCAGCGCCACGCGCTGCTGCTGGCCGCCCGATAGCGCCGAGGGGCGCTTGTGCTCATGCCCCCTCAAGCCGACGAGCTCGACCATGCGGGCCACCCGCTCGTCCACCGTCGCCCGCGCCACTTTCCGCACGCGCAGCGAAAAGGCGATGTTTTCAGCGACGGTCAGATGTGGAAACAGCGCATAACCCTGGAACACCATGCCGAAATTGCGTTTGTCGGCAGGCGTGTCGCCGATGTCCTCGCCGTTCTTCAAGATAGCGCCTGACGACAGCGGCTCGAAGCCGGCAATCGCGTTCAGGAGCGTCGACTTGCCCGATCCGGACGGTCCGAGAAAGGTGAGGAACTCCCCCTTGTCGATATCGAGCGAGACGTTTCTCAGAGCCTCGAAGCTCCCGAAGGACTTGCAGGCTTTGCGAATGGAAATGTGGGCTGGCATGGCTGCCTCCGATCAATCGACGCTGTCGCGGATTAGCGGACTCGTCGAGCAATGGATACCGCCGCCGTTAAGTTGCACCTTGTCGTAGTCGATCTCGAGCGCGGTGACGTTGTTGCGGGAAAGCGCCTCGCGCGTGCGATCCGAAAGCCCGCGCGGCATGATCACCCGGCCGGGCGCGATCGCGAGGCCATTGACGATCCACGGATTGTCGTCCTCGTTCATCTCGATGGTGCGGATGCCCAGTTGGCGCAGCTTCTCCAAAAAAACGAACGACAGGCCACGCGGCCAGATCAGCGCGAGATCGACGTCGATCATCAGGAAATGCCCGTCGATATGGATGTCGTAGCCGCAGAGGTCGACGACCAGCAGCTCGACGCCCTGATAGCGCAGGACTTCGGCGATCTGGCTGATGCCGTCGTCGTTGATGCGGATGCCGCGGCCGATCACGGCGGTGCGGCTGTTGAGCCATGCGAAGCTGCCGCCTTCGGCCATCGCCGTCCCATGCAGGGTGCGAAGCACGGGCATGCCGTGTTTTGCCAGAGTGCGCGTCACCGGCAGCTCTTCACCGTGGCGCATGCGCGGCGCCAGCCGCGGGACGATCGCGCCGCCCTTGACGGCGATGCAGGAGTCACGGGTGTAGACGGACTTGAAGCGGCCGTGATCGACGCCCTCGACATAGATGACTTCGACGCCCTCGGCGCGCAGCAAGTCAGCGAGGCCGTCATGCTGCGCCTGCAGCTCTTCAAGCGTCGGAATGCTTTCGCTCTGCCAGTACCAGCCGGCCTCGAGATCGCCATAGGTGCCGATCTCCTCGATGCGCTTCGTGCGATCGATGACGGAGAATTCGTCGCCGGGGCGGTGCATCAGCACGCTACGAAGCGTGCCGACATCGTTGTCGCAGCCCCAGTTGCGCCCCCAAAGACGGCTGAGTCGCTCCGGCGCTTCGAAGGCCGGTTCGGCAACGGAGCCGAAATACTTGATCGTGGCGGAGTAGAGATCCTTTTTCTTGGGCGGTGCGGCGTTCACGTCAGGTCCCCTTATCTGCGCCGGCGGCTTCGCAGAAGCCCGGCCTATTTGCTTCGATAAAGGAGATGCTAACGTATCGTTTTCCTCCTACATATCGAATTGATTTCCGTTAATACTTGAGGTTTTCTCAAGGATGAAATTGCACCGGGAGAAAGATCCGTGACGAGGTTGCCGCCGCTCAACGCACTGCGCGCCTTCGAGGCCAGTGCCCGCAACAGGAGCCTGACCAAGGCCGCGCACGAACTGCACGTGACCCCGGGCGCGGTCAGCAAGCAGTTCCGGCAGTTGGAAGAGCACTTTGGCTTCGCGCTGGCGACCAAGTCGCGCGACAGCTTCATCCTGACCCCACAGGGACAGGAGCTCTTTTCCAAGCTCACGCAATCCTTCGAAACGCTCAACGACGCGGTGCTCGGGCTGCAGCGGAACCCGATCGCGGGGCGCCTCGCCGTGCGCTGCATGCCGGCCTTTGCCACCCGCTGGCTCGTGCCGCGGCTCGGCAAGTTCTACGAGCGCCACGAGCGTGTCGAACTGCAGATCCTCTCGATGCCGGAATGGGGTGAACCCTTTCCGGACGGTCTGGCGGATATCGCCATCATGTTCGGCGATCCAAGCGTTGCAAAAGGCGAGGCGACGCCCCTGAAACAGATGGAGTTCTTTCCGGTCTGCAGCCCGATCCTCCTCAACCGTGACGGCGACATCAAGCGCACCCGGGACCTGACGCGGCATGTGCTTATCGACGGCGTCGGTTCCACGCACTGGAACGACTGGTTCAGCCACCACGGCCAGGAGATCCCTGCGAGCGTACGCCGGCTAAGCTTCGAGGACTTCAACCAGAACCTGGCCGCAGCGCGCTGCGGGATCGGCATCGCCATGGGTGACAACATCACGGCAGGCGAAGAGCTCGCCCAAGGCGCGCTCGTGCGCCCGCTCAAGGGCTCCATCAAATCTGGGACAAAGGGTTACTACGTCATCACGCAGAAAAACCGCGACCACTCTCCGCTCGCCAAAGTGTTCATCGACTGGGTGGTGAGCGAGGCCCAGGCCACCGTCGAATTCGCCTGAGTGGTCTCGGCGCCCACGCGGCCTTCCTTCACCTCGTGGCTGCCGTTGCTTGACCGCCGGATAGCATTGGCAGCCTATGAAACATGGCGGGAAATGCTCCGTGCAGATCTTCCATGCAGAGTCAGATCACTGGCGTTACCAAGAGGGTCACCAGTTGCGACACCAGGAGGCCGTCGACGACCGCATTGCCGAACGGCTGGCGCAAGCTCCGCGCTCGCGCCGTTGCCGACCACGATCGGCAACGCACTGATGATCGCAAGAACGAATGTCATCATGATCGCAAGTCGGCAATGGGCCTATCCCTGCCGAAGGCGGCAATCGGTCAATTGAGGCGGACACCGTCGGCGGAAAAGAGGTGGATCTTGCCTGTTTTTGGCACGAGGTGAACGCGCTGGTCGGGATGCAGATCCACCCGGCGATGGAGCACGACAGCTGCCGTCTGCGTACCGACACGCACCGAAAGATGGGTTTCCGCACCCGTGGGCTCCAAGGTCAGGACGGTGGCCGGAATGCCTGTTTCGCCAAGATCCAGGTCTTCCGGGCGGATCCCGTAGGTGCGGACCTCCCTGTGGCCCCGCGACGCCGGTAGCGGCAAGGATACTCCACCCTCGATGGCAAATCCGCCGTCACCGATACCGCCCTCAAAGAGGTTCATCGCCGGCGAGCCGATGAAGGTGGCGACGAAGGTGTTATCAGGGCGATCGTAAAGGTCGAGCGGTTTGCCGACCTGCTCGATGCGACCGGCGCGCATGACCACGATCTTGTCGGCCATGGTCATCGCCTCGATCTGGTCGTGCGTGACATAGACGATCGTGGTGCCGAGCCGCTGATGCAGTTCCTTGATCTCGCTGCGCATCGTCACGCGTAGCTTGGCATCGAGGTTGGACAGCGGCTCGTCGAACAAAAACACCTTCGGATGGCGGACGATGGCGCGGCCCATGGCGACGCGCTGACGCTGACCGCCCGAGAGTTGCTTCGGCAGCCGGTCGAGCAGCGACTCAAGCGCAAGAACACCGGCGGCTTCCTTCACCAGCCTGTCGATCGTCGCCTTGTCGCGGCCCTGGAGTTTGAGGGCGAAACCCATGTTCTCGGCGACCGTCATGTGCGGATAGAGCGCGTAACTCTGGAACACCATGGCGATGTCACGCTCCTTCGGCGCGACATCGTTGACGACACGGCCGTCGATCCGGATCTCGCCGCCGCTGATGTCCTCGAGCCCCGCCAGCATGCGCAAAAGCGTGGACTTGCCGCAGCCGGACGGGCCAACGAGCGTGACGAACTCGCCGTCTTCGATGTCCACGGAAACGCCGTGGATGACGGCGGCAGCGCCGTACTGCTTCAAAACGCGATCGATCGTTACCGATGCCATTGTCTTTCCTCCCTCAGAGCTTCAGTTGCCAGATTTTCGCGCTCGCGGCGGCACCCGTCAGCGTGGCCGAGCGAGCGGCGGAAAATCCGGGAATGCGCTTGGTGCCCGTCCAGCGGCCGTTGTCGGCGAAAACCTCGATGGAACCGGCGTCGAGAAAGATGCGCAGTTCGGCCGGTTTGGCACCGGACGCCAGATATCGCGGCGGCGCCTTGCCGGTATCGGCATCAAAGACGATCGCAAGGCCATCGCCGTCGAGCCTGACGCCGAGCTTGGCGTCCGGATGGTCGAAAGCGAGATCGAACGCCGCACCGGGCGCGGACAGCGACAACACGATCTCGACCGCGCCGTTGCCAAGCGAGACCGTCTCGCCGGCGACAAGTGCCGTTTCGTCCAGCAGCGTGTCACGCAAGCTTTCGGCTGCAGCGACCGGCGGCGTCAGCACGGCGTCCCCTTCGAGAAGCACACGACGCGGCAGGGTCATGGCCGTCGGGAAGTCGTCCTTCTTGGAAAAATCCGTCCAGTTGGCAAGCCAGGCGATGCCGACCGGCTCGTCTCCGTCGACGAAGGCCTGAAAGGCATAGGCGTCCGAGCCGAAATCCAGCTCCTGCTCGAACTCCGCCTTGAACGTGCGGCCGTCAAAGCGGCCGACGGTGACAGAGGTGAGGTTGCGCCGGCCGGTGGCAGGATCCCGGCTCGTGAGCAAGCCAAAGATCAGCGCCCAGCGGGTCGCCGGATCATCCGCCTTGCCACCGAGCGGCACCATGCAGGGGCATTCCGCCGCGGTCATGCCGAAACGGTCCTCGCGATGGATGATGCCGAGGAAAGTCCAGTCAGCGGCGCCTTGGCGATCCGCCGTCTCGTAGAGCAGGACGACACCGCCCGACCTGTCGCGGCTGCCGAGCAGCATCTTCCAGCGGCCGTCCGGCCCCTTAAAGACATAGGGATCGCGGAAGTCGGTAGTGAGGTTCATGCCCTCCGGACGGAGCGGCAGAACCACCTCGGACGAACCGGCGACGATGCCGTCACGGCTGACGGCCGAGAGCTGGATCTGTTCTTCCGGGTCCCGGTCGCGAACGTGTTCGGTGTAGAACACCCGGATTTCATCTCCCTCCAGCCCGGAAACGGGGATGGCCGAGCCGGAGAAGGCGCCGCCGCGGCCATCGTCCTTTTCCGACAGGTGATCCGCCGGGAAAAGGAACAACGGCAGATGCGTCCAGCGGATCAAATCCTCCGAGACGGCATGGCCCCAATGCATGGTGTTCCAGCGCAGGCCGTGCGGATAGTGCTGGTAGAAGAGATGGCCGCGGCCCTTAAAACGGCCGAAGCCGTTCGGGTCGTTCATCCAGCCGAACGGCGGACGGAAATGGTAGCTTTCGGGGACCTCGGGCGGTGCGGTACGGGTATCGTGATGCAAGACGCAGATCCCCTCGTCCAGCACCCTTTGCGGATGGAAAGCGTAGACGACAGACAGCACAGTCGTGTCCGCGTCATAGGCGAGGACCGTGCGGCCGCCGGTCGCGAGCGTCACCGCCAAGAATTCGAACTCCTCGGCACGGCGCGTGGACGGATCGGCGATGTCCTTGCGGTTGACGGTGACGAACAGCTTCGCCTCGCCACCAGCTGCACGCGCCTTCAGCCAGAGATGCAGCACCGTGCCGGCGGGAAGCTCGGCCTCGATGATTTCAAGCACCGGGCTCGCGGGTTTTGTCTGGGAAGTCATAATCAACCTTTCACGGCAGAGCCGACGAACGAACTTACGAACCAACGCTGGAAAGCGAGGTAAAGGATGAGGACGGGGATCATCATCAAGACAGACGCGGCCATGGCACGGTCCCAATAGATGCTGTCCTGGCCGAAGAAGGTGGCAATTGCGACCGAGATCGGCCGGGCATAGTCGGTCTGGGTGACCAGCGTCGGCCAGAGGTACTGGTTCCAGCTCTCGATCCCCATGAGGATCGACACGGTCGCAAGCGCCGGCAGGCTGAGCGGCATGTAGATCGATCGGTAGATGCGGAAAGTCGACGCCCCGTCCATCTCGGCCGCTTCATAGAGTTCCTTCGGCAACTGCGCGAAGAACTGGTAGAAGAGGAAGACGTAGAGCGGGCTTGCCACCCACGGCAGGATCTGCACGGCGAACGTATCCGTCAGTCCGGCGCGCGACATCATGACGACAAGCGGCATGATGATGCTTTCCTGTGGGATGACGTAGAGCGCGACCACGAGAGCGAGCAGGATTGCCTTGCCGCGCAGCGACCCCCAGGCCAGCACGAAGCCGGCCATCGAGTTGATGATCAGCCCGGACACGACGGTGACGACGAGGATCACCAGCGAGTTGAACAGATAGCGGCCATAGGCGAGTTCACCGGAGAAATTGGCGATCTCCCGGTAGTTCGACAGCGTCGGCTCGCTCACCCAGAAGGCGCGAAAACTGCCCATGTCGGCAAGGATGCGAAAACGGTCATCCTTGAGGCTGGCGATCAGCAGCATGAAGAGCGGCGAAATCATCACCAGCGCAATGATGAAGATGCAGACGGTCTGGACAATAAGCAGGCCCATCTTGCTGTTGCCCCGGGGAATGGCCAGCGGGGCGGGCTGGCTGAGCACGAGATCAGACATCGAAGCGCCTCAGGAGTTTGCGCTGAAGAAGCGCGATCAGAAGAACGATGACGAAGAGAATGACGGAGACGGCGGACGCGTATCCGAGCTTCTGTTCCTCGAAGCCGGCGCGCACCATGTAGTGCACCACGGTCTCCGTGCTTTCCTTCGGCCCGCCCTGGGTGAGAATTGCCACCTGCGTGTAGAGCTTGAAGGCCTGGATGGTGGTGATGACCAGCACGAAGACATGGGTGGGGCGCAGGCCCGGCATGGTGACGTGCCAGAAGCGCCGCAGCGCACTCGCGCCATCGATACGGGCGGCGTCGTAAAGCTCTTCCGGAATGCCCTGCAGGCCGGCAAGGTAGATGATCATCTGGAAGCCATAGGCTTGCCAGGCCGACAGCAGCACGATCGAGAACATCGCCCAATCGGGATCGCCGAGCCAGTCGATCGGCTGGATCAGGCCGCCGGAGAGGAAACCGACGATCTGGTTGAGCGGACCGCTCGGGTACTGGAACAGCGTGCCCCAGATGACGCAGACGACGACCATGGAAGTGATCGCCGGCAGGAAGAACATGCCGCGCAGAAGATTGCGCATCGGCAGCTTCTGGTGGAGCAGGAGCGCCGTCAGGAAGGCCAGACCGCACTGGACCGGGAGGACCCAGACGGTGAAGCGCGTGACGTTCCAGAGCGAAGTCCAGAACAGGGGATCGGTAAAGACGCGCTCAAAGTTCAGAAGGCCGACGAAACGCACCGGCGTCGGGCGCGGCACCAGCGGCTGGTTGGTCATCGCCGTCCAGAAGGACAGAAGGAACGGCGTGATCAGGAAAATGGCAAGCAGCAGCACGGCGGGTGCGATCATCGCGACCTCCTGCCAGAACCGCTGCCGGTCGCGTCGCCTGGCTGGGCGCGCAATGGCCGGCGCAGACATCTGTTGCAAGGTCATGGTCTCCTCCTCATCACTCATCCTCCCGAGATTCGCAGGGCCGACCGAAGCGACGGCCCTGCGAAACGCCTTATTGCTGCTCGTCAAAGGGCGGGTAGCCGGCGTTGTCCTCGATGTCCTGGTCGATTTTCTTCGCGGCAGCCGTCAGCGCTTCCTGCGCGTCGCCGCCGTTGAAGATCTTGTCGACCGCCTGCATGAAGGCTGAGGTGATCGTCGGATAGGCGGGGTGCGGCGGACGGGCGACGGCGGTCTTCGAGGCCTGTTCGAAGGCGACCGCGAGCGGTCCGCCTTCGGCATAAAGCGGGGATTCCGCGGCGAAGCTCTTCAGGCCAGGATAGGCCGACTGCGTCTTGGCATAGTCGCGGTATTCCTTGTCCTTCAACAGGAAGCTCAGGAACTTGCCGGCGGCCTCAGGGTTCTCGGACGTCGCCGAGATGCCCCAGATCCAGGTGCCGTTCGGGCTGACGCCCTTGTCGCCAATCTTCGGCAGCGGCATGACGACGATATTGTCCTTCATCGCCGCCGCGGCTTCGGCGTAGAACCAGTGCCCACCCATGGCGAGGGCTGCTGGCTGGCCTTCGGCGTAGAACTGGTTGGTTCCCGACGAGGTCGGAACGACCCAGCCGTTCTTGACCCAGGTCTGCATCATCGTGAGCGCCTTGACGCAGGCTTCGCTGTCGAGCGTGCCGCTCGCCGTCCACGTCTTTCGATCGATCAGGTCACAGCCGGCGCTCTCAAGCAGCGGACCATAGGCATAGGTGATCCACTCGGTCTTGATGCCGTAGCCGCGAAACGTATCGATCGGCCACTTCACGCCCTCAAGCTTGGAGAGCTTTTCGAGATATCCTTCGAATTCCTCGCGCGTCCAGGCGTCGTCGACGGATTTCGGAATGCGTGCGCCGATGGCCTCGAGATATTTCTTGTTGCCGTAGAGAACGACCGAGGAGTCGGTAAGCCCGATTGCGTAGAGCTCCTTGTCGATCGGATAGGTGCCCTGGGAAATGTTTGAGCCGGTCATGTCGTCGAGCACATCCTGATCGACGAGCGGCTTGATCGGCTGCAGGTAGCCGGACCAGACGTAGTTGGCGAGAAACGGCGCGTCGAGCTCCATGACATCTGGCAATTGCTTGGCCATCACGGCGGCGCTGAACTTCTCGTTATAGGCGTCGTGCGGAGCGTAGATCAGTTCGATGTCGATATCCGGATTGGCGTCTTCGAAGCGCTTGGCGACATCGCCATAGGCCTTCACCCAGCCGGGATCGCCCTGGTGCATGACATGAATGACCGACTTTGCCTCCACCAGACCCGCGGTTCCGATGAAGGTCGTCGTGGCCAAAAGTACGCCAAGTAAACGATTACCCAATTGCGTCGTCATTGTTATTCTCCTCCTGTTGAATGCGATCGTAACGCTGAATTTAGACGGATGCCCGTTCGACCAGATGGAAGGGCAATTGCCGCAGATGCGGCGGCTCCGGTTGCCCGGCAAGCAGGATCTCCATCGCAAGGCGCCCCATGGCGCGGTGCGGCAGGGCCATCGTCGTCAAGGGCGGATCGAGCCGCGAGGCAAGCTCGACCTGATTGTCGAAACTGGCCACCGCTATGTCGTCGGGGATGCGAAGGCCGGCGCGGGCAAGTGCCGCATAGACCTCCATCGCGACGCGGTCGTTGCCGCACAGGATGGCGTCCGGGCGCTGCCCGGTTGCAAGCAGTGCCTGCACATGAGAGGCGACGAGGCTTGGCGCGCGATCGCTGTAAACGCTGCGGCGCACCGCCGGAAACACACCGAGCGGATCGATGCCGGCCTCCTCAAGTGCTGCACGAAAACCCTTCTCGCGCAGGGAGCCTGCCAGAATGCCCGGCAGATTGATGAAGGCAATGCGACGCCGTCCGGCCGCAAGCAGGTAGCGCACGATCTCACGCGCGCCGCACTCTTCGTCCGGGACCAGTGATGTGACACGGCCGGAGGCCTCGCGGCAATTGATCATCACGCCGACGGAACCGGCGAGCGAAGGCGTCAGATCGACGTCCTTGTGGTACATGGCCGCATAGGCGACGGCACGAGGCCGGAATTGCTGAACCTCATCGATGACCGAACCGATCGACTGCCCGCTGCTGTGGTTGACAGCGAAGACGGCCATGCCGGCGCTACGCGCTGCCCCATCGAGCCCACGCACGATCTCGGTGGCAAACGGCGAGGTGATCAGGCCATCGGAAACGACGCCGACCAGCGGCAGCCACCCCTGGCGCACGCCGCGGGCGGCAAGATTGGTGACATAGCCGAGTTCCTCGGCGATCGCCTTGACCTTCTGGCGCGTATCGTCCGACATGCGGGCGGAGCCGCCATGCAACGCGCCGGAAACCGTCTTCACCGAGACGCCCGCACGCTCCGCAATGTCAGAAAGCGAGACTGCCATGCCGTTCACCATCCTCCCTGGGTGATCGATTACCCAATAACGGACGCATGGCTCTTTTGTCAAGTCCCGACCACGACGTCGCCTCAGGCGACCTGGACGCCCGGCCCCGGCACGCCCGCCAGCGCGACAGTGTTGCGGCCCATGCGCTTTGCTTCGTAGAGGGCATCATCTGCCTTCTGTAGCAGCTTCTCGAGCGTGGTCTCGCTGGCGCGTGCCGAGGCAACGCCAAGGCTCGCAGTCACACACGCATCGCCAAGCCCGCGATGGGCGATGCCGAGCGCCTCGATGGCGGTTCTGATGCGTTCGGCCATCGCCAGCGCCTGCAGGGGCTCCCGCCCGGCCACCAGCACGAGCATCTCTTCACCGCCGAAGCGAAAGACCGACGAAGCGTCATCCACCGCGGTGCCGATACAATCGGAAACGGCGCGGATGCAGGCGTCGCCTTCGATATGGCCGTGAAAATCATTGAAGCGCTTGAAGTGATCGATATCGAGCAGGATCGCGGAAATCGGTGTGGCACCGGACGCGTCACTCCACAGCACGTCCCCGATCCTTGCCAGGGACCGGCGGTTCAGCAGTCCCGTCAGTTCATCCCGCTCGGCATTGTGTTCGAGCTGCCGGCAAAGCAAGCTGCCCCTGAGCTGGTTGAGAAAGTTCTGCCGATCCTTCTGCTCCAGGAAATAAGCGCTCACCGCCAGGAAAATCGACAGCGTCAGATAGAAGGTGATGATGCCGGAATAGGTGACGTCATCGAAGGCGCCGGTCAGATAGGTGGTGGTGAAATGCGAGCCGCACATCAGCACGAGCCCCGTCAGCACGGCGAAAAAGCGCGGCCTGAGGGCGATGACGAAGAACAGGAAAGCGGCGGAATTGCCGTTCTGGTAGACGAAGAGGTAGGCGCTGGTGCTGTTCGTGGCGACAGCCATCGGCAAGGTGACGCCGAGCACCGCGATGGCGACGGCGAGGACATCGTAGAGAAGCGCGTTTTTCCAGCGGCGCACGGCAAGGATACAGCCGATGACGAAGGGCGTGAACACCAGGAAGCGAACGACGAGCAGCGCACCGAACACATCCGGCAGCATGGTGCGATCGCCGAAATAGACGAGATCGTAGATGAAGACGCCGATCACGCCCCAGATCACGGCGAGCCGAACTCTCTCGGCCGCGTAGTCCCGGCGAAACAGTGCCTCGATTTCCGGCGAGAAGCGCAAATAGCGGAAGCCGCACGCGATTTGCTTGTCGACCTGATCCAGCGTCACGACGCTCATGACCCATTTCCCCGGCTGCGGAAAGACCTCGGTACTCTACGACAGAAAACTGAATATTCGTCTAAAGTTAGAGCGATTCGCGACGCGGTTGCCAAGCCTTATCGGCATCAGCCTTCGGGGACCTTGATCAGCACCGTCCCGGCCGCATCGATCGGCCGACCGTCTTCAGTGCGGATATCGAGCTTCACCGGCAGCCCCGTTTCCTTTTCGACCAGCAGGGAGTGTTCCTCACCCGGCTGAAAGAGATGCCGCTCGCCGAACTGGCGCAACGCGACCATCACGGGAAACAGATCCCGGCCCATCGGCGTCAGCTGATACTCGACCCGCGCCTTTGCTTCGCCGACGGGGATCGTTTCGAGAATGCCGCGGTCGACGAGCGTGCGCAGGCGGTCCGTCAGGATGTTCTTGGCAATGCCGAGGCTCTTCTGGAAATCACTGAAACGCCTGAGACCATCGAAGGCATCCCTGACGATCAGCAGCGACCACCAGTCCCCGATGGCATCCAGGGATCGCGCACTCGGGCAATAGTCCGCCTTGAGGCTCTTGCGCGCCACCATCGCGTTTCTCCCATCCTCGCTCGCCATCAGATTTTGGTTGCATTATGAAACCAAAATAGTATCGATTGTTTGGTTTCATTATTAAACCGAACAATGGGAGAAGTCCAATGGATGGTAGACCTGCTGTGGCACCGGCCGGTGCCGCAAACGCTGTCGCGCGCCCGCACGCCGTGGAAAAGCCGACCACGCCGTTGACGCGGACAATGATGAGCCTGTTTGCTTTTGCCGCGGGACTCGCGGTTGCCAACGCCTATTTCGCCCACCCGTTGCTGGACGTCATGGCCGCCGATCTACATCTGTCCGAGACCAATGCCGGTCTAATCGTCGGCGCGACGCAGGTTGGCTACGCGCTTGGCCTGATCCTGCTCGTGACCCTCGGCGACCTTTTCGACCGCCGCAAGATCATCATCGTCCAGTCCTTGTTTTCTGTGGTGGCGCTTGGCCTTACGGCATCCGCCAGCAGCGCCGAAATGCTGATGGTGTCGATTGGCGCCGTCGGCATGCTTGCCGTGCTGACGCAAGCGCTGGTCGCCTATGCGGCCAGCCTGTCCGCACCGTCGGATCGTGGCCGCATCGTCGGCTTCGTTACCAGCGGCATCGTCATCGGCATCCTCTCTGCGCGTGCTATTGCAGGGTTCCTGACGGATCTGGCGGGGTGGCGCTCGGTCTATCTGCTATCGGGCGCCCTCACACTGATGATCACCGGGTTGCTCTACCGGATGTTGCCGTATCAACAGAGAGAAACGGCCGGCCTCTCCTATCTCCGCCTCGTCGGCTCGACGTTCAAGCTGATCGGGCAAGAGCCGGTCCTGCGCACCCGCGGCATCATCGCCATGCTGATCTTCGCGAACGTGACGACACTGCTGACACCCCTTGTACTGCCGCTCAGCGCGCCGCCCTTTTCGATGTCGCATACTGGAGTCGGACTTTTCGGTCTGGCCGGTGTTGCCGGGGCACTGGCTGCAGCGCGGGCCGGCCGGTGGACCGATCTCGGCTTTGGCGAGAGAACCACGGGCATTGCACTGTCGCTCATGCTTTTCGCCTGGCTGCCCATTTCCTTGCTGAGCCACTCGATCCTGTGGCTCATTGCCGGCGTTCTCATTCTCGATTTCGGACTTCAGGCCGTGCACGTGGCGAACCAGGCGATGATCTATCGCGTTCGCCCGGAAGCGCAGAACCGCCTGACCGCCGCCTATATGCTGTTTTATTCGCTCGGCAGCGCGACCGGATCTTCCTTTTCGACCATCGCCTACGCACACGCCGGATGGAACGGGGTCTGCCTGATGGGTGCCGCCGTCAGCCTTGTCGGCCTGATTTTCTGGCTGGTTACAAAGCCTGTGACGTCCGCACGGAAAGGCGAAGAAACGACGGCCTTGAACGGTTAGTCGTGGTCATCCCAGAGGATCGCAACAGCCAGGTCGGGGTGCCACACCACGGCCTATCGCGCCAGCGCCACCCGCCGTCCGCTGGCGGGTTGTTCCAGCACGTCCATCTGCACGTCATAGATCCGCGCCAGTTCTTCGGGTGTCATGACATCGTCGGGCGTACCCTGAGCGATGAGACGGCCGGAATGCAGGGCGACGATGCGGTCGCAGAAGCGGGCCGCCATGTTGATCTCGTGCAGCACCGAGATAATGGTGATGCCCTTGTCCCGGCAGAGGTCACGCGTCAGTGCCAGCACCTCGAGCTGATGGCCGATGTCGAGCGCGGAGATCGGCTCGTCGAGCAACAGGCAGGTGGCATCCTGCGCGACGAGCATGGCAAGCCACACGCGCTGGCGCTCGCCACCCGAGAGACTGTCGACCTCTCGATCGACGAAGGCTTCGATGCCGGTGACCGTGATCGCCTCTTCAACCTTGGCTTCGTCGGCCGCACCGAAGCGGCCGAGCACGCCGTGCCAGGGGTAGCGCCCAAGCGCAACCAGTTCGCGCGCCAGCATGCCCGGCGCCGGCGGCGTATGTTGCGGCAGATAGCCGAGCCGCCTTGCAAAGGCGCGCGCTCCCCAGCCGGCGAGCGGCTTTCCCTCAAAATCGATCCGGCCGGTGGTCGGTGCCAGCTGGCGGCCGATCAGCTTGAGCAGCGTCGACTTACCGGAACCGTTGTGACCGATAAGGGCGATGGAATGGCCGGCCGGAACATCCAGCGTCAACGGGTGCAGCAGATTTCGCCCCTCGATGGCATAGCTGACATCGGTGAGCGACAGCACCGCCTGATCGCGGGCAACGGGTGGAGCTTCGGTCGGGTGGCTTTGCATCTCTTCGTTCCGGGCGGGGCATCGTCGCCCGCTGTTCGTTCCATCGGTCAATATCATGGCAAGCTCGAAAGCGGCGCATCGATCGGGCAGGCCGTGCCACATTTCTTCAGGCCGTCGAGCTTGTAACGGATACAGCAGACCTTGCGCCTGAGACACGCAGCGCCCGCTCCGTCGGACACGGTCAGCGTCGGGCGGCAAAGCGGATGCGCCGCGGCCGTCAGGGCCTCCAGCTCACGCAGCCGCGCGGCGACGTCGGCCGGTATCCCGCCGTCCGGCCAGAGAGCGCGGACATGGGCATGGGCGCGGCAAAACGAGAAGGAAGCATTGCTCCAGTGCACCCGCTCGGACGTGCCCGTCATGCGCGCCAGCCTTGAGATCAACGGCCGCACATTGTCCTCGACGATGCGGTGCAAATGCGTGCTCACAGACGCAGGTGCTACCCGCTTCAGCACGAACCGGACCGGTGTCGCCGTTACGGACAGCGCCACACGCACATCCGCGGGCGCCAGTGAAAACCAGATATCGTGAACGAGACCATAGGCCACGACCGGTCGCAGCAGACGGCCGAAATATCCTTGCGTCCAGAGAGACGCCGCCGCACGGCGATCTCCCGGTCCCCAACGGCGCAGCAAGCCTTCCAACGCTTGCGCCATCGGCTCGGGCCAAAGGATGCTCTCCAGGCTGACGAGATTGCCATCGAGATCAGCATCGCGGCCCGATGCCGCTTCGCTCAGCGCCACCCCCTCAAAGGGAGCCGGCAGGGTCGGCAAGGCCGCTGGCATCATCGCTGCCGCCCCAGAAGCCAGATCAGATAGGGCGCGCCGACAAGGGCAGCGAAGAGGCCGAGCGGCAACTCGTAGGGAAAACTGGCGTTGCGGGCGCCGAAATCGGCGAAGGCCATCAGCGCCGCGCCGAGCAGAAACGAACCGACGAGATGCTGCCGGACCGTGACCAGGCCGGCGCGAAGCACGATGTGCGGCGCGACGAGCCCGACGAAGCTCAGGGGCCCGACCAGAAGCGACGCAGCACCCGTGGCGGTGCCGGAGAGGATGAGCAGCAACACCCGGCTCAGCCGCACCGACAGGCCGAGAGATTGGGCGATCGATGGCCCGAAGGGAAGGATGGTCAGCCAACGGCCCAAAAGCAGGGCGAGAGCCATCACCAGCAGGCAGAGAATGGCGAGAAACAGCGCGGTCGCCGGCGTCGCCGTCGACGCAGTGCCGCCGAGCCAGGCAAGGATCTGCCAGGAGCGCTGGTCGCCGATGGCCAGCAGCGCCGAAAGCACCGCCGAGCTGAAGGAGCCGACGGCGATGCCGGCAAGCAGCATCTTGTCCGGTGAAAGGTGCCGGCGGCTGGCAAAGACCAGCACGGCCATCATGGCCAGCAGTGCCCCGACGCCGGCGCTGGCAAAGACCGCTGTCGTTCCGCCGCCCGGGGCAAAGGTGAGTGCCGCCGCAAAACCGAGACCGGCGCCGCCGCTGACGCCGACCACCTCGGGGCTGGCCATGGCATTGCCGGTCATGCGCTGCAGGATGGCACCGGTGACCGCCAGCAGGCCACCGGCCGCTGCTGCCGCAAGCAGGCGCGGCCAGCGCAGCGGCAGGAGATCCAGGGTCTCGACCCAGGTCAGCACCTTGAAGCCGTGGCCGGACGGCCCAACGAACAGCGAGAGCGCGACGATCAACGGCAGCAAAAGCAAGAACGCCGCGATCATCGGAGCAAGGCTTCTGCGATGAACGCTGTTGCGCGTCTCATGCGGCACCTCCATGTTCTTCACCTTCGGCAGGAGCCAAAGGAGCACAGGACCGCCAAACAGCGCAGTCACAGCGCCCGTCGGGAAGTTTTCGCTCGAGGTGCGGGCAACGAATTGCACGATGCCGTCGCAGAGCCAGAGAAAGAGTGCACCGGCGAGCGGCGACAGGGCGACGACCGCCGTGGGCTTGCGGGCGCCGCAGGCGCGCACGAAGGCCGGAGCGGCAAGACCGACAAAACTCACGAGCCCGACCGCCGCGGCAACGAAGCCGGCTAGCGCCGTGGCCAGCGCTGCAATGGCAAAGCGGAAGCCACCGAGATTGACGCCCAGGCTGCGCGCGCTTGTATCGCCGAGAGCGAGAACCAGCAGTGGCCGGATCAACAGGCCGGCGAGCAGCCCGATAACCGCAACCTGCAGGGCCAATCCCTGGAACACGGACCAATCCTGCTGGCTGAGCGCGCCGCCGTTCCAGGTTACCAGCGACATCAGGTACTCGCCGCGCGAAAGCGTCATTGCCGCCGAAAGTGCTGCGGCCGTTACCCCGACCAGCAGGCCCGAGACCACCATGGTTACCGGCTCGAACGCGCGCCGCCAGCCGAGCGCAAAGACGATGGCGGCCGCAGCCGCGGCACCACCGAGTGCGATCGCTGTCCGGTGGCCATCGACCAGTTCAGGGACGTAAAGTGTGGCGGCGACGATCGTAAGCTGCGCGCCAGCCGAAATGCCGAGGGTGGAAGGATCGGCAAGTGGATTGCGCAGCAATTGCTGGAGAAGGGCGCCGGAAAGACCGAGGGCCGCCCCGGCAACAAGCGCGACGGCCGCCCTCGGCATGAGGCTGTAGACCAGGATGATCTTGTCGAGGCCGAGCTCTGCCGGGGGCAGCAACAGATTTCCCCATTGCGAAACCGGAACCTGGCTCGATGCTTCGAGCACAAACAGGATCAGACCGGCCAGCAGGCCGACCGATGGCAAAAACCACGCCCGCGCCGTCATCCGCGCTCATCCCCTGCAACAATCGCCTCGGTGAGCAGGCGCGCAAACCTGAGGCCAGCCGTGACACCGCCATAGGGATTGACGTTGGCGAGGTAGATGACGCGCCCCTTGCGCACCGGTTCAAGCGTGTTCCAGATGATGCTGGCCTTCAGGCTGCTGCGTGCCTCGACGGGCACATCGGAGACGACGACGATGCGGGCGTCGGGATTGCCCGCCAGCTTCTCGATCGGAACAGGGGCGGCGAAGGTGAAGCGCGAGCCATCCGTCCAGGCATTGGGCAGCCCCAGCCGGGCAAGCATATCCCCGAACATGCTGTCGAAGCCGAAAACACGCACATGCCGGGCATCGCCGATATTGACGAGATAGGTGGGCCTGTCGGCAAAGGGGGCCAAAGCCTGCCGGTAGCCGGCGATTTCGGTCGCAATCTCCTCAAGCACAGCCTGCGCCTTCTCCCCGCGCCCGAGCCGCTCCCCGAGCGTCTTGACCGCCGCAAGCGCCTTCTCGAACGGCGGTTCGCCCCGCACGTAAAACGGCAGGGACAGGATGGGCGCGATCCGGCTGAGTGCTGCCTCGTGCCGGACATAAAACGGCGAGATCAGGATCAGGTCCGGCCGCAGCAGATGGAGCAGCTCGAAATTTGGCGAGCCGCGCAGGCCGAGATCGACGACATCTGCCGGCAAAGCGGGCTCCACGGCGTCGCTTCGAAACTGGATGAGTTCCGTCGCGGCGATCGGAACAACACCGAGCGCGCACAGGGTCTCCAGCATCGCCCAGTCGATGGAAGCGATGCGCAAGGGCACATCCGCCCGGGCATTTGGGGCGAGCAGGAGTGCTGCCCCGAGAAGAAGCTCCCGGCGGCTGATGGAAGGGCCAGATCTGCGCGCGTTCAACTCACTACCAGCTATAGGTCAGCTTCCCCATGATCGTTCGGCCATCGCCGTAGTAGCAGCCAAAGGAACTGCAGCTTGCGACATAATCCTTGTCGAACAGACTTTGAACGTTCAGCGATGCCTTATAACCATCCTTCTTGTAGGACAGTGCGAAATCCGCGAGCACGATGGAATCCAGATTGAAGGTGTTGGCGCTGTTGCCGTAGCGCTGTCCGACATAACGAACACCCGCGCCAACGCCGACCCCTTCAAGGGCCGTATCCTCCTGGAACGTGTAGTTCGCCCAGAGGCTCGCCATGTGCTCCGGTACGTTTTCGACGCGATTGCCATCGTCAGCGCCTGCGCTGATGCGGGCATCCGTATAGGTATAGGCCGCGCGCAGGTCGAGGCCCTGCGTGATGCTTGCAACGCCTTCGAGCTCAAGGCCCCGGACATTGACCTCGCCGACCTGCGAGGAGATGCCGGCGATCGTGCGCAGCACGTTTTGCTGCTTGAGGTCGTAGACGGCCGCGCTGAAGAAGCCGTTCCAGCCGGCCGGCTCGTATTTCACCCCGAGCTCGACCTGCTCGCCGGATGTCGGCTCGAAGGGCGTTCCGTCGGGACCCGCACCGATCACCGGTTCGAACGACGTCGAATAGCTGACATAGGGCGCAATGCCGTTGTCGAAGACGTAGCTGAGGCCGGCGCGACCGGTCAGCTCATGATCGTCCTGGTCGAGCGAGCGGGAAACCCTCGTCAGGCCGTTGAGCGACGTTCCGGAACTGCGGGTCCAGTCCTGTCGGACGCCCAGCGTCGCCCGCCAGCCGCCGAGCGCCAGTTCGTCCTGGACGTAGATCCCGAGCTGGGAAAGATCGCTGTCGACCGTCGTGTCGAGGGTTCGCGAGATCAGCCTGATCGGTCCGCCATGGCGCGGCGAACGTAGGTCGAGCGGCGTTGCCTGGAAGAAGCGCGTGCGCACATTGTTGTCGAAGTAGCGATAGTCGAGGCCAGCAAGCAGCTTATGATCCACGTCGCCTGTCGAGAACTCGCCCAGCAGGTTGTTGTCGATGTTGACGGTATTCAGCGCCTCGTCCTGGAACGTCGCGTTGCGACGCAGCGTCCGGCCATCGGCCGCAAGGCCGAGCGAGGACATGCCGAGCGATTGGTAGTCCCAGTCGAAATCCGAGTAGCGGAAATTCTGGCGGAAGAGCCAGGTCTCGTTCAGCCGATGCTCAAGTTCATAGCCAAGATTGGAAAGCGTCCGGCTGGAGCGGTCGAAGGTCTCGTCGCCGACGTAGAAATCACGCGGCAGACGGAAGTCGGTGGCATTCAGCGTGTATTGCGGCGGCAGGCCGGAGGGCGTGCTCGGATTGTCGTGCTGGACACTTGCCAGGATCGTCAGCTTGGTGTCCTCGTCGGGCTGCCAGGTCACAGCCGGGGCTATGAAGTAGCGGTCGTTGTCCAGTTCGTCGGTCTGCGCGCCGGCGTTCTTGCCAAGCCCCGTCAGCCGGTAGGCGACATCAGCGTCTTCACCGAGCGTGCCACCGAAATCGAAGAAGCCGCCGAAGGTCTCGTAGGTGCCGGCCTGCATGCCGACTTCGCCGAAGTTCTCGAAGATCGGCCGCTTGCTGATCATGTTTATGATGCCGCCGGGGTTGCCCTGGCCGTACATGACCGAAGCCGGGCCGCGCAGCACATCGATGTTTTCAAGCCCATAGATTTCGACCGCCGGTGCGCCGGCGGTGCGCATCATCCTCAGCCCGTTGAGGAATTGGGCCTGGCGCCCGTCAAAACCGCGAATGATCGGCGCGTCGAAGCGCGGATCGGCGCCAAAGGGCTGTGCCAGCACGCCGGGCGTGTAGTTGAGTGCCTCCCCCACCGTCTGGGCACCCTGTGCCTCGATCTGGTCGCGGGTGATGACCGACACCGACTGCTGCGTCTCAAGCAGCGGCGTGCCGGTCTTCGAGGCTGTGCGGCTCGTCTTTGCGACATAGCCCTCGACCGGACCTCCGGCTTCCTGATCGCCCTTGGCGACGATCGCCTCGAGCTTGGTCTCGGCTGCTTGCTGCGCCATCGCGCCGGACGCGGCCTGGGCCACGAATGCGACGGAGGTTAGCAGCAGCCAATGAAAACGTGACATGTGACAACAAAGCCCTATGCGCCGGTTCAGCACATTCAATCTGGAGTAATTTTGTCATCTTTATATAGACAAATCCCCTGGCGTTCCAATAAGTCGGTGCGTGAATTTTCAGAACTGTGACTTCTGATAATCTCGCCCTACATCGTTTTCACTTATCGGGATGCGAGTACCCATGCCGGCAGCAAAACCGCCACGCGCCGCGACCTTCGAACTCAGGCACCTGCGCTATTTCATCGCCCTCGTCGAGGAAAAGAACTTCGAGCGGGCGGCAGCCCGGCTCGGGATCGCCCAGCCGGGCCTCAGCCAGCAGATCCTCAACCTTGAGAGCCTTGTCGGCATCCCGCTTCTCAATCGGGCCAAGCGGTCGGTGCAGCTCACGCTTTCAGGGCAGCTCCTGTTTGACGAGGCGCGCAAGATCGTCGCCCAGGCGGACCTCGCCTTGTCGGAGCTACGGCGGGTCGGCCGCGGCCAGACCGGGAAGATTTCCATCGGCTACGTCGCCTCGGCTGCCTATTCCGGTGTGCTGACGGAATCGCTTGCCGCCTTTCGCGACGAATTTCCCGATGTCGAGCTCCAGCTCGTCGAGATCGAGATGCGGCAGCAGCTTGCCATGATCTCGGAAGGCGAACTGGACTTCGGCTATATCCGCCCGCCGGCGCCGATCCCTGCCGGTCTTGCCACCACAACCGTGCTGCGCGAGCCGCTGGTCGTGGCCCTGCCGGAGGCCCATGCCCTCGCCTCCCAGCATGCCATCGAGCTGGCGGCTCTTTCCGACCAGACGTTCATCACACCCAGGCAGCCCGCCGATGTCGGCTTTCATTCCAACACGCTCGACGCCTGCAAGGGCGCCGGGATCGCCCCGAAGGTCAGCGCGACGGGACGGGACTTCACCACGATCATGAGCATGGTTGCCGTGGGACTCGGCATCGCGCTTGTCCCGCAATCCCTGCAATGCCTGCAGCTGCCGGGCGTGCGCTATGTTTCACTGACGCGCAACCGCGTCACCTCGGACCTCACAATCGCCTACAGGAAGGTCGAAGGATCGCCGGCGGTGCGCGCCTTCGTCGCCCATCACCGCGCGCGCCACGGGCGGACCGCCTAGGCCATTTCGCCGCGGTGTTTTGTCCGGCGCGGTTCGATCTAGGAATGAAGCGGATGGCGCGGGTCGTCGTGCGGCTTCAGGAGGAAGCGGCGGGCGACGTCGCGGTAGCCACGATAAACGAGGCCACCATTGATCGCCAGAAGCGCCGTCCTGTGCCGGCGGTAGAGGGCGGGGATCTGATACCAGGGAACGCCCGGCCGCTGGTGATGCAGGACATGCAGGTTGTTGTAGAGAAACAACAGACCGAAGAGCGGCGTGGCCTCGACGATCGCCGTCCGCTCGTAATGATGACCGGCGAAGCGATGCTCCGCATAGGACCGCAGCCGCGTCAGCGCCGCACCCACATAGACGAAGCCGACGAGGAAGAGCCAGAGTGGCATGGCGCAGACGAGGACGACCCAGGCAAGAACGGCCGAGACACCGATGCTGTGGACCAGCCATATCCTCATGCGCACCCGATCGCCGCGCCGCACAATGATGAACTCCTGCGCCAGGAAGCTGAAGATCATCACCAGCGGACCGAGCGTCAGTCTTCCGAGCAGGGTCGTGTTCCATTCGGCGAGCCGCCTTCCGACGCTGCCCATTCCCTCCCAGGCTGCCCGGGTGAAATAGGAGGATTCCGGATCCTCGATCGGGTCCGTCAGATGTTCGTCCTGGTGGTGGACGAGATGCCCCTCGCGATAGATCGCATAGGGCAGCCAGAGAGACAGCGGCAGCCAGCCAATTGCATCGTTGATGCGCTGGTTGCGGGTGGGGTGCCCATGGATGACCTCGTGCTGAAGCGACCCGTGCCAGGCAATCAACCAGCCGCCGAGACCGATCACCACCACAAGGGGAAGCGACTGCCAGAACCAGGTGAGGCCGAGAAACCCGCCATAGATGGTGCCTGCCAGGGCAACGGTTTGCCATTCGACCTTTCGAACGGCTGTCAGTGTCGATTGTGGGGGAAGCGTGTCGGTCGACATCGGGTCTCCGGCTGGAAAAAGCGATAGATTTCAAGCGGCAATATAGAAATCGTCGACGTTGTCGGCTGCGCATGGCTTTGCGATCGGACGGGGAAAAGGGGAAAGAGGTTGCAGAAAGCGCGGCGCCGCGAAGATATTTATTCTATGAAATTTATAGATTAAATTCTACGCGCCTGTGACCAATCGTAAAGGCGCGTCAGGAAGGATGGCGGCTTGCGCTATCCTTAGATCGCCCGTGCGGAAGGAATCCGTCAGGTCACTGAAGCGAACGGTACGACGGTGGGCCGGACCGCCGATGGACCTCAGGCGATCGCCGGGTAGCCCTGGCCGGCTGCGGCGCGATCAAGTGCTGCCAGCGCCTCATAGTCGCTGTCGCCGAGCAGGCTGATGCCGCGCAGCGAGAGCGTGTCGCAGACCTCGGCAAGCGCCGGGTCGGCAATGGTTTCCGCCAGTGCCCGTCTGAGGATCACCAGGTCCTTGGCCGGCGTCGTCGCAGCCGTGATGAACGGCAGGCCGGGCCCTTTCGCCGTCTCGGCCAGAATACGCACGCCTGCGACACGGTCCGGGTCGAAGCGCAGCGTATTGCCGAAGGTGATGCAGTCGATCGCCGCGACATCGGCGGTGCCGCTCGACACGGCATCGATGCTCGCCACATGGCCGCCGGTTTCCGTAACCGACGAAAAGAACCGGCCGTCGACGGCATGAGGCGCGACGAAGGCGCGAAACAGGTTGTAGCCGGAATTGCTGCCAGGGTCGTTGATCGCCGCACGCGCGCCCCGCAAATCCTCGATCGAGCGTGCCGGAGACTGCGCGTTGACGATGACGAAGCTGCATTTGAACGGCCCGTCGCAGCCAGGCAAGCCGTAGACCGGCGTTGCCACCAGTTGCACGTGCTCGCGCAGGCGCTGGACATAGGGATATCCGCAGGTCTGCCCGAACAGCAGATCAGGACGAAGCCACGCTTCGTCATAGCGGATGTCGTCATTGAGCGTCGCGGGCGCATCAAGTCCCGAAGCGCGGATGCGGTTCGCCAGCGCCGCCCAGAACAGCCCGGTCGCCTCCTTCACCGGCGGCGGGCTGACATACATGGCAAGGCTGGCGAGCGACATGGCAAACTCCGGAATACGACCGAAAAAAAACTATGCATTGCATAGACTTAATCTGCAATCAACGTCGTCGCCGCCTCGAAGGCCGCCGAGACTATGGCACCCGCTTGAGGATCTCCGACGCGACCTTGGTCGCACTCGCCGGGTTCTGACCGGTAATCAGCTCGCGATCGACGACCATATTCGGCGCGAAAGGCGTCTTACCATTTTCAAGCGTGCCTCCCGCTGTCGCCAGCGCATCCTGCGGATAAAACTTCATCTCACCGCCCTTCAGCAGCGGCTTGGCGATGTCCTCCTCGCCGTTGCTGAAGACGGTCATGCGATAGCCGGCATAGATCCAGCCCACCTCGGTCACCTTGTGGCCCGCAGCCAAAGCGCCCGTGAACTCCGTCGCGCCGGCAAGCGTCGACAAAAGGGCGATCGGTCCGTGGCACATCAGCGCCGTGGTCTTGCCGTTCACATGAAAGTGCTGAAGCAGCCTACCCATCTCCTCATCGACCAGCAGGTCCTGCATCGGCGCGTGGCCGCCCGGAACATAGACCGCGTCGAACTGATCGTAACCGATCTGCGCCACCCGCGACAGGCTGACGACCGGTGTCTCGTCAGGCGAGGTGATCTTGAGTTTTGCGAGCAAGGCCTCGCTGTCCTGCATCGCCGTTTCGTCGCCGCCAAAATACACCTTGTCGATGGACGTGCGATCGACGGTCGGCGCCATCCCCTTCGGCGTTGCGAAAGTCACCCGATGGCCGGCGTCGAGAAACGCTGTAACCGGCTGCATCAGCTCATTGAGATAGAAGCCGGTCTCGAAGACCTTTCCATCCTTCAGCTCCAGCCTGTTTTCGTCCGAAAGCACGACCAGAATATTGCCGGCATAGGCGTGTGTGGCAGCAAGAACGATCGCCGTCGCAGCCGCCAGTTTCATAAATGTCTTCTTCATGGATTGTCTCCGAGGCAAAGCCGCAGTTGGGCCATTTCTATCGTGCTTCAAACCGCAAGAACGTCGCGCAGCGCTTCGCCGACACCGGTGGCCGACTGCGGGTTTTGTCCGGTGATCAGCTTGCCATCCACCACGACCTGCGCCGTCCAGTCGGGAGCCGGATGATGGGTGGCGCCTCGGGCAACGAGGGTGCTGGCGAGAAGGAAGGGCACCGTCTTGTCGAGACCGACGGCGCGCTCCTCGGAATCGGTGAAGGCGCTGACATTGCGGCCGGCCACCAGATAGCTTTCGTCGGACAGCTTCACGTTCACGAGTGCCGCCGGACCATGGCACACGGCCGCAACCGCACCGCCTGCCTCGAAGACCGAACGGGCGACGCGGTCGACCGCGGCACTTTGCGGCATGTCCCACATGGCGCCGTGACCGCCGGCAAAGAAGACGGCGGAATAGCGGGAGGGATCGATCTCATCGAGTTTGGCGGTGGTGCGGATCGCCGTGCGAAATGCCTCGCTGCCCCAGTAGCGGGCATTGGTCGCGTCCTCGAGGTCGAGACCATCGACCGGCGGCTCTCCGCCCTTGATCGACGCGAACTCGACGGCGACGCCTGCCGCCTCGAGCACCACCAACGGATGCGTGACCTCACCGAGGTAGAAGCCGGTCGGCTGGCCGCCGTCTCCCTTGGAACCGTGGCTGGTCAGAACGAAAAGCACGGGCTTTGCGTGCATCGAAGTTTTGTCCGTCATCGTTTTGTCCTGTTTTGAGCGGGCCGAGACCGCGGCCGTTGAAGGATGAAGCCTATTTATTGCCTCCTTCGACGGTGATAAATTTACTGATGTGGAAATGATTTGGTCTTGAAAGGCAAAAATGCGCCGTTTCGATCACCTCGCCGATGTCGAGGCTTTCATCACCGTCATGGACAAGGGCTCGATGACTTCAGGTGCGGTGGCCCTGGCGACCACCCCCTCGGTGCTGAGCCGCGCAATCACCAGGCTCGAGACGAAACTCGGTACCCAGTTGGTGCGACGTACGACGCGCCGCATCAGTCTGACGGAGGCCGGCCGCGCCTATCTGGAGCAGGTTCGGGCCGCATTCGAGACCATTGACCAGGCGGAGCGCGCCGTTCAGGGCCAGGGTGTTGTGGCCGGCCGGGTGCGCCTCAGCGTTTCGACCACCTATGGCCATTTCCGCCTGCCGGAGAAGCTGACGCGCTTTGCACTCAGCCATCCCGCCGTCGTCGTTGAATTGTCGGTGGCCAACCGCAATGTCGATCTTGTGGCCGAAGGCTACGACCTCGCCATACGCCTCGGCCAACTCCCTGATAGCGGGATGATCGGGCGCAAACTCGAGGATGCGCCGTTAAAGCTGGTGGCCTCCCCGGGCTACCTCGCCCGGTGTGGAATGCCGATGTCAATCGATGATCTGAGGGCACACACCTGCCTGCCCTTCGTCATGCCGCGGACAGGACGCCCGGCCCCCTGGTTGTTTCGGATCGACGGCAGCGATGTCGACTGGGTGCCGCAAGGGCCAGTGAACGTCGAGGATGACGTCCTGGGCACCGTGTCTCTGGCTGAAGCAGGTCTTGGCATCTGCCAGACCTACGAGTTCGTTGCACGCGACCGCCTGGCGCGCGGCAGCCTGGTCGAAATCCTGCCGGAACTCGGGCCGCGGACGCGGCCCTTCTCGCTGATCTACCCGCCGCACCGCCACCTCTCGGCCGCGACACGTGCCCTGATCGATTGCCTCCTGGAATAGGTATCCGCTGCCCAGGCAGACTGGACATCACGGGGTACAGCAAATCTTGCCGGAGCGCGGGTGGGGGCGTTTTGGCCAGAAGGAACATCTTGGCCGGAACTCGCCAGTGTGCGTGTGCCGCCAGCGGATTGGCGGCACACGCACGCAGTTCCGGTCTAGCCGTGCCAATGCGAGCAGCGGATGACGTTACAGAAATTGCCGCGATGAAAATGCGGTTGCTTGTCGGCAATGACGTCCGCCTTGACGTTGCCGAAGGTGGTGTCAGGCTTGTGCTTGATGCCATCATAGAAGGCCTGGATGATGTCTTCCTTGAAGCCAGGCGTGCGCGGGAAGGCGGTGACCACCGCATCACGTTCGGCGTCGGTGTATTGCTTGTAGGTCAGTCCAAGCACGTCCATTTCGACGCCGGCGGTCACGAGGGCCACGACCGGATGCATGTGCTGCGGCACGCCCGGGGTGGTGTGAAGGGCGATGGCCGTCCAGACCGTGTAGGCATCCTCGTCCGAAATGCCGTGGCTGCGCAGGAAATCGCGGGCGGCATGGGCGCCGTCAACCTCGAAGCGTTCGTGCTTGCTGCTGTGGCTCGGCATCAGGCCGATGTCGTGGAACATTGCGCCGGCATAGAGAAGCTCGCGATCGAACTTCAGCCCGCGGTGGACGCCGGCGAGCGCACCGAAGTGATAGACGCGGCTCGAATGGTTGAAGAGCAATTCGGTTTCCGTGTCGCGGATGTACTGCGTGATGGCAGTTGCCAGCTTGCTGTCGGGGATGGCCGCGTCTTTTGGGATCAGTGACATTTGTTTCTCCTGAATTTTGTCCTCGCCTGCAGCGTAGATATCGGCCAATATGTCTGCAATTGACGGAACACGTCAGATAAGGACAAAACCGGATCGAGGCAGACACGGATGCAGGAAAAATCAAAAACGATCGTTCTGGTCGCGGTCCCGGGCGTGCAGCTTCTCGATGTCTCCGGTCCACTCGATGTCTTTGCGGAGGCAAATGCCCAGGCTGGCCGCGAGATCTATCGCCTGCTTGTCGCAACGAAAGCGCCGGGGCCGCTGCGCAGTTCCTCCGGCGTGCAGCTGATGCCGGACCGGATCATCGAGCAGGGGTTCGACGAACCGATCGATACGCTGCTTGTCGCCGGCTGCCCGAACGCGGCCGAGGTACCGGCCGATGGTGTCGTCCTCGACTGGCTAGGGCGTCGGGCTCCGACGGTCCGGCGCTACGGCTCCGTGTGCAGCGGGGCGTTTTTCCTTGCGGCCGCCGGGCTCATTTCCGGGCGACATGTGACCACGCACTGGGCGGTCGCCGAAACGCTCGCGACGCGCTTTCCCGACGTGAAGGTCGATGAGGATGCGATCCATGTCAGCGACGGGCCGGTCCGCACGGCAGCCGGCGTGACGGCAGGCCTCGACCTGGCATTGGCACTGGTCGAGGAGGACCTGGGGCGCGGGATCGCCATGCGCGTGGCAAGCCAGCTGGTGATGTACTTCAAGCGGCCGGGCGGGCAGATGCAATTCAGCCGCAAGGGCGAGGCCGTGCCGGTCGGCCGATCCGCGCTTCAGGAACTGCTGCGCTGGGTGGCGGCCAATCCGGCCGCCGATCACAGCGTCGCAAACCTGGCGACACGCATGGAGCTGAGCCCGCGGCATTTCGCCCGGCTGTTTCGCGCCGAGGTCGGGATCACGCCGGCAAGCTGGGTCGAGGACGCGCGCGTCGCGGCCGCCCGGCATTTGCTCGAGCAGGGCAACGTAGCGCCCAAGCAGGTCGCAGCCCATTGCGGCTTTGCCGATGCCGACACGCTGCGCCGGGCCTTCGTGCGGCATGTCGGCGTGACGCCGGCCGACTATCGGAAACGCTTCGCCAGCCCGGCACGAATGTCAGGCTAAAGCGCGCCGAGCTGCACTCAAGCCGGATCCGGCAAGGGCGGAACGTCGATCGCATCGCCGATGACATAGAAGTGTCCGCCGGCCACATAGTGCAGGCTGCGCAGCGCCGGATCGGCCGTTTCGAACATCCAGCGCCCGTCGCGAAACACGCGCGCATCGGCCCATGCCGCGATGACCTCGCCGACGAACAGGTCGTAGCGGCTCTGGATGGACGGCTCCGGGATCATGCGGCAGGCGAGCCAGGCGGAGCAGCCGGCAACGAAGGGCAGGTCGTGCCCCGGCATGTCGATGAGCTCGACGCCGGCGTTGCGCAGCTTGGCGGGACTGTCGTTGAGGCTCGTCGTGCCGACCGCATGTGCCAGCGCCGCCTGGGCCACGGTTGGAACCTGGATGACAAACACCCCTGCCCCCTCCACCAGGCCGCGCGTGCGGGTGGCGTTGTCCAGCACGACCGTCAGCTTCGGCGGGTCATAGTCGAGGGCGCAAGCCCAGGCCGCCGCCATCACGTCTTCCACCCCGTCATGGCGGGCTGACACCAGCACTGTCGGGCCATGGTTCAGCAGGCGATAGGCCCTATCGAGGGCTACAGGGTGAACGTTTGACGTCATCGGCGGCTCCTGCCGCCGCGGCGACTGCGGGCGACCAGGGTCCTTCCATAGTCACGCTTCATCGCGTCAACAAGCGGCAGCGTCCGGCATCAACAACGCCGGAACCGGCGGCTAGTGTCAGCGGGATCTGCCGTTGTGCCGGCACGCGCCCTCGACCACGGCGTCCGCCCCTCATCGGCCGCCGGGCTTCCCTTCATCGCAAAATCCGGCTATATTGAATGAACGTTCAGCAAAAATGGAGACCGTGATGAACGAATTGGTCCGCGACATTGCCGTTCCGAACGACTGGGATCGCCGTGGGCTGCCCGGATGGTGCTACCACAGCAATGCCTTGCTCGAACTGGAGAAGGAGCATGTCTTCCGGCAACACTGGCAGATAGCCTGTCATGTGTCCGACGTGCCGGAACCGGGCAACTACGTCACGATGGATGTCGTTGGCGAGCGGGCGTTGATCCTGCGCGGCCAGGACGGCACGATCCGCGGCTTCCACAACATCTGCCGGCACCGCGGCTCGCGGGTCGTCGCCGACGACAAGGGCACCTGCCGCAATGCGCTCGTCTGTCCGTTCCACGGCTGGGTCTATAATCTCGACGGAACGCTTCGGGGTGCTGCGCGCCCGCGCTCCTTCCCGCCGCTCGACAAGCAGGCCTTCGGGCTGATCCCGCTCGAGCTCGAGGTCTGGATGGGTTTCGTCTTCATCCGCTTTCGTCCGGGCCCGCAGCCGTCCGTCGCCGAGCTCATGCGGCCTTTCGCCGAGGAACTCGGGCACTACGCGACCGAGACCATGGTACCGACGGAGGGCATCTGGACCCATGAGAGCCCGGTCAACTGGAAGTCGGTGCGCGACGTCGACAATGAAGGCTACCATGTCGCCATGGCGCATCCGGCGCTGCAGGACCTCTACGGCTCGAGCTATTATGACGAGCCCTTTGTCAACGGCCTGTGCCGATCCTTTGCGACCTACAATCCGCATGCGGGCCGTCGCTGGAGCGTCAAGCAGTACGTCAAGGTGGCGCCGGAAGCGACCCGTCTGCCCGAACGGCTGCGCAAGGCCTGGATCTATTTCGGCCTGTTCCCGAATGCCGTCATCGCGGTGACGCCGGAGAGCGTGCAGTTCTACCAGGAGTTTCCGCTTTCGACCGGCAAGACACTTTTGCGTGGCGCCATCTACCGCTATCCGAACGAGACGCGTGAGCAGAAGCTCGCCCGCTACCTCGCCTTCCGCATCGACCGCGACACCCAGGCCGAGGACGTGCAGCTGACGATCTGGTCAAACGAATCGATGACCTCGAAGGCTTTCGGCGGCTTCTACCTGTCGGACCTCGAATATGGCGTGCGCACCCACCACGACCATCTGCGCGCCGTGCTGCCGGTGATGACGCTCGAACAAGCGCCGCGCGAGGAAGAGATGGCAGACGCCAACGCGACGATGGCGGCGCGCTAGACAGACCCAAAAAGAAGGGCCGGAGATCATCCGGCCCTTGAAATCGGCCCTGCCGGGGAATGCTGGCAGGGCCGAGGCATTTTTCGGGGGGCGGGATATGGAGCGCGGTTTCCGCCCGCATCCCGCACGAGAGCATCCTGCCTTCAAGTGGGATCAGGTCAGGGCAGAAAGATGCTCTAGAATCAAAGTGCTAGAGCGTCCTTCGTGCCTTCCTATGAACGCACGGCGCTCTAGAATGCCGCGCCTAACCCTTCCAGAGCCCCTCGCGCACAAGCTCGTCCATGGTCCGGCGAATGCTGACATCGAGGATATCGGCCATGTCGTCGATCTGGGCGGTGGTGATCGTCAGCGGCGGCGACATCACGCACATGTTGATCAGCGGCCGCACCAGCAGACCGAGCTCCTGGCAGTGCCGGTCGATGCGTTTACCGACTTCGAGATCAAGCGTCAGCGGATTGTTGCTGACCCGGTCGGCGACGCATTCGACGCAGGCCATCAGCCCCACGCCGCGCACCTCGCCGACGAGCGGCAGTTCTTCGAGCCGCTTCAGCGCCTGCTGGAAATGACTGGTGATCGAGCGGGCATGATCGAGCAGCCCGTCTTCCAGGATGTCGAGATTCTTGAGCGCCACGGCGCAGCCGATCGGGTGGCTGGAATAGGTGAGACCATGGGCAAACATCGCGTCTGAATGGTTCGACTGGCGCAGCGTTTCGAGGAGCTGCGACGAGATCATCACGCCACCGAGCGGGAAGTAGCCGGACGTCACCCCCTTGGCGAAGGTGATCATGTCCGGCTCGATCGAGAACACGGTCTTCGAGGCGAAGACTTCGCCGAGCCGACCGAAGGCGGTCACCACCTCGTCGGCGATGAAGAGGATATCGTATTCGGCACAAAGCGCCCGCATGCGCTGAAGGTAACCAGCAGGCGGCACGATGACGCCACCCGACGCCATGACCGGTTCGGCAATGAAGGCGCCGATCTTTTCCGCACCGCGTGCCTCGATGACGGAGCGAAACTCGGCGACGAGGAAATCGCAGAACTCTGCCTCTGTCTGGTCCGCCGGGCGGCGGAAAGGATTGGGACAGGTGAGCTTGATGACCTGATCGGAAGCGCTGTCCATCCAGTCGTGATCGCGTGGCCGGCCATTGAGCGAGGCCGACAGATAGGTCGAGCCATGATAGCCACCCTGGCGCGAGACGATAAGCTTCTTTTCAGGTCGACCGCGCACATTGTTCATGAACTGCATGAAGCGCAGCGCCGTCTCGACCGCCGAGGATCCCCCGGTCGTATAGAACACATGGCTAAGATCGCCGGG
Source organism: Ensifer sp. MJa1 (assembly GCF_037026475.1). NCBI lineage: Bacteria > Pseudomonadati > Pseudomonadota > Alphaproteobacteria > Hyphomicrobiales > Rhizobiaceae > Ensifer > Ensifer sp. MJa1. The sequence goes on from NZ_JAKUMO010000028.1 coordinate 57,904, forward strand.
CGCATGCGCCGCCAACCGTTCGGCGAGCTGCACGGACGGCGTGCTCGTCGTGTACCAGGGCGAATTATAGGAAAGCGCCAGCGCCTGGTCGTGCAGCACCTGGGCCAGTTCTGCCCGGCGATGGCCGACATTGACGCACCACATGCCGGCGGGGCCGTCGATCAGCCGGCGCCCCTCGCCGTCGGTCACGTAGATGCCGTCACCACTTTCGATCGCACCGCGCGATTCGGCGCCGATGCTACCGGCAACCGGCCATGGCTGGACGAGATGTCGTGCTGCGATTTCCGCGGTTTCGTCCACCACTTCGTTGTGCACATTTGCCAGATCGCGCTTCGCGGCCATCACGGAATCTCCCATAAAATCCGACGATAAAAGCCACTCAATCATCTGATATAAATCGATAATATCTGATTTTATTGAATGGCTGTTCAATCAATATTGCAGAAATTCCGCTTGCGTTCAATCCCGTTTTGCGTTTTGCTAAATCAGGGAACACGAGAAGGCGGATACCGCCATGGGATGGATGGAATGACGCGATCACTGCATTTCCAGTGTCCACGCTCGACGCATTGCGCGAGGGCATGCTGATGGCGGTTCTGTCGGGCACCGGGGTGGAGGATCGGCTGAGAGACCCACCGAAAAGCCGAGCACGCTGGATTGCCAGCGAAGAAGCCAGCGGCCTCGCTCTTATCTCACCGACACTGCTTTACGCGCTTGCTCTGCTCCTGCTGCCCGTCCTGATCGTCATCGCCTACAGTTTCTGGACCCAGGACTACCTGACGATCGATCGAACCTTCACCCTCGAAAACTACCGCACGGCCCTTGGCGAGCCGATCTACCAGGACCTGCTCGTCCGATCGCTGGTCATTTCGCTGATCGTGAGCCTTGTCACGATCACCGTTTCCTACCCCATCGCCTGGTTCATCTCCTTCCATGGCGGGGTGCACAAGAACCTCTGGCTGTTCCTGATCACCGTGCCCTGCTGGACGAGCTATCTTCTGCGTGTGATGTCCTGGAAGGTCATCCTCGGCTATGGCGGCGTCATGAACACCGGGCTTCTGTCGGTCGGGTTGATCGACAAGCCGCTGACGACGTTGCTCTACAATTCCAATGCCGTTGTCATCACCCTCGTCCATAGCTGGGCAGCCTTTGCGATCCTGCCGATCTACGTTTCGCTGTAGAAAGTCGACCGCTCGCTGATCGAGGCGGCACACGACCTCGGCGACAACAAGCTGATGAGCTTCCTGCGCGTCACCCTGCCCTTGTCGTTGCCCGGCGTCATCTCCGCCTTCCTGATCGTGATGATCCCGACCGTCGGCGACTATGTCACGCCGAAGCTCGTCGGCGGCAAGGACGGCGTGATGATCGCGACCGCCATCCAGGCGCAGTTCGGCAAGGGGGCCAACTGGCCGCTCGGCGCAGCGCTTTCGGTGACAACCATGATCGTCGTCTCGGCGATGGCAGGACTGGTCGTTCTCATGCTCAAACTGCTGGTGAGGTTGACGAAATGAGTGGTCGTCACGGCATTCCGAAATCGCGCTGGCTGCCGGCCTATGTCGGCCTCTACCTGCTGTTCCTCTATTTCCCGATCCTGCTTCTGCCGATCTTTTCGTTCAACAACGCGTCCACTACCACCTTCCCGCTCGCGGGCTTCACCACCAAATGGTACGCCTCGCTCTGGGGCAATTCGGCCATGCTGGAAGCGGCCCGCAACAGCCTGATCGTCGGCATCTGCGTTGCGCTGTTCAGCACCATCCTTGGTATCTGTGCGGCCCGCGCGCTGACCCGTTACCGCTTCCGCGGCAAGAAGCCGGCGACCGGTCTCATCATGGCGCCCTTGTTCCTGCCCGAGATCATCGTCGCGGTCTCGCTGCTGATGGTGCTCTTGCAGCTCGGCATCGAGCTGTCGCTCGTCACCGTCATTCTCGGTCAGGTGATCTTCTGTCTGCCCTATGCGATGTCGGTGCTGATCTCCGGCTTCGACGGCTTCGACCGGTCTCTGGAAGAGGCCTCGCTCGACCTCGGCGAAACCGCAATCGGCACCTTCCGCCGTGTGACGCTGCCCGTCGTCGCACCAGCGATCATCTCCAGCCTGCTGGTGTCGTTCACGGTCTCGCTCGACGAATTTATCCTCGCCTTCTTCCTCTCCGGCACCGAGCCGACCTTGCCGGTCTATATCTGGGGTCAGTTGCGCTTTGCAGCCAAACTTCCGGGCGTGCTGGCGCTCGGCAGCCTGATGCTCCTGATCTCGATCCTGCTTCTTACTCTTTCTGAAATCATCCGCCGCCGCGCCGAACACAGGCTCAGGGCACAGGGAGCGCAGCATGCCTGAAACACCGATGATCGCCATTGAAGGCGTCAACAAGTTCTACGGGATCTACAAGGCGCTCGACAACGTCTCGCTTGACATCGCCGCCGGAGAGTTCTTCTCGCTGCTCGGGCCATCCGGCTGCGGCAAGACCACGCTTCTGCGCTCGATCGCCGGTTTCGACACGCCGACCGAGGGCGACATCCGCATCGATGGGCAATCGGTGATCGACGTGCCGCCGAACCGCCGCCCGACCAACATGGTCTTCCAGAACTACGCGATTTTCCCGCATCTGAATGTCGAGGAAAATGTGGCCTACGGCCTGAAGCGGCTGAAGCTCGACGCGACCGAGGAACGCCGGCGCGTCGCCGCGGCCCTCGAACAGGTGCGTCTCGGCCATCTCGGCAAGCGCCGGGCGCACGAACTTTCCGGCGGCCAGCGCCAGCGCGTGGCTCTGGCGCGCGCCCTGGTGATGCGCCCGAAGGTGCTACTTCTTGACGAGCCGTTGTCTGCCCTCGACAAGAAGCTGCGCGAAGAAATGCAGGTCGAGTTGCGCACGCTGCAGCGCGCTGTCGGCATCACTTTCATCCTCGTCACCCACGATCAATATGAAGCGCTGGCGCTTTCCGACCGTATCGCGGTCATGTTCGGCGGCCGGATCGCGCAGGTAGCGACGCCGAAGGAGATCTACCAGCGCCCGAACACGCGCCAGGTCGCCGACTTCCTCGGCGGCATGAACTTCATGAAGGCCCGCGTCACCAATGAGACCGCGACACGCATCTCCGTCGAAACACCGCGCTTCGGCGGGGTCACCGTGGACAAGCCGCTCGGTTTTGTCGCCCGCAACGGAGCGGCGACGATCGGCATCCGTCCGGAACGGCTGCGGGTTCTCTGGGACGATGCCCGCTCCGACTTCGAGGTCGCCGGCAAGGTTGTCGATCGCCACTACTTCGGCGAGATCACTCATCTGATCGTCGACATCCCGGGTCTCGAGCAGCCACTATCGGTTTCGGAAACCAACAATTTCGGTGCTGACGACATTCCCGTCGGAGATACGGTGCGGCTGGCTTACGATCCGGACGCGCTGGTCGCGGTTGCCGACTGACAGAACTCGGCGGGCCATGAACCACGGCCCGCCGGTTTTCTCTCTCAATAACCCGATTTGATCTTCTCGAACTCGGCGATCATGCGCTGGCGCAGCTCAGTCGGCATCGGCGACTGGAACAGCGTGTTGGCGAGGAATTTCGAGACGTCGGCATAACCCTTGTCGGCAAGGATCTTCGAATCGACCTGCGCCATGCCGCGGGCGTTCGCGTGACCATAACCCCAGGATTCGACCATGTAGGGCGTTATCGCCGGGTCGGTGATCGAGTTCAGGAAATCGTATTGTACGTCTACGGGCGCCGCAGCGCCCTTCAGCCGGACGTAACCGCAGACCCAGGTGGAAAGCCCCTCGGTCGTATCCTTCTTGATCGCGGCCGGAACACCATCGGCCTGCAAGGTCGTCGCCGTCTCGTTCCAGGCCCAGGCGAGATCGACCTCGCCGCTGGCAATCGCCTGGCTCAAATCGGTGTTGTCGGTCCAATAGAGGCGGACATTCTTGTGCACCTCGCGCAGGAATTCGGACGCCTGCTTGAACTGCTCGTCGGTCATCGTCGTCCAGTCCTTGACGCCAATCGCAAGGCTTGCGAGCGCATAGGCATCATCGACATTGTCACCGATCGATACCCGATCCCTAAACTTCGGATCGGCAAAGGCCTTGAGCGACTTGACTTCATCCTCCTTCACCGTGTCGGTGCGATAGGTCAGCACTGTGTTGCCCCATTCGAAGGGCAGCATCCAGGCCTTTCCATCCGGCGTCGTCATCAGCCCCTTCATCGCGGCGATGCCGGGGTCGATGTCGTTCCAGTAGGTGAGCTTCGACGTGTCGAGTGGCTCGATCAGCCCTGCTTCACGCCATTTCGCCACGCTCTGCGAACAGGGATGGGCGAGATCGGCCTTGAAGCCGGAGCGCAGTTTCTGGAACGCTTCTTCTTCATCGCCAAAGAAACTGAAGTCCGGCTCGTCGCCATGCTTGGCGGCATAGGAGGGATGGAAGGCCGGGTCCTCGTAACCGGACCAATCGAATATGGTGAGGTTTTCGGCGGCAAGCGCCGGCAGGGCGGTGGTTGAGACAAGCGAGGCGATGAAGGCGCCTCCCAAGATTTGCCTGCACGCGTTCACCAATGTCATGCCAACCTCCTCTTTCCGGCCGTTCCGGCGTTGTTGTTCCCTATTTCGGCCCTTCCCGGGTGAAATGCTTGGGGAAGGCGACGAGCAGATACTCGACAGCTGCCGCATGCGCCTTGTCGCGCGTCAGGCCGTCGCCCATCATCAGCCGCAGCCACAGCCCTTCCATTGATGCGCAAAGCGCCAGCGTCATGCCCTCGGGCTCATAGGCGTAGTCGCCCTCGTCCTTGAGTGTCTGGCAAAGAGCCAGGAAGATATCCTGGTATCTGACGTCGCGCGCGCCGCAGAGCGCCTGATAGGTCGGGCGCGATTTCGCCTCGCCCCAGAAGGCACACCAGGCCGCAAGCTTGCGCTTGGTGCAGATCTTGCGATCAAAATCGCAGGCAACGAGCGCCCAGAGCTGCGCTGCCGCCTTGTCGCCCGCCTTTTCCAGCGCCGCGCCCCAATTGGCGGCATACTCGTCCGCCATGAATTGCAGCGTGGCGATCAGCAGCTTTTCCTTGCTCTCGAAATGGAAGTTGACGATGCCGCGCGACAGGCCGGCGCCATCGGCCACATCGGCCAGCGTCGTTTCCGAATAGCCACGCTTTGCGAGCGAATCGATCGTCGCCTCGATCAGCTGCTGCCGCCGCGTCTCCTTCGACGCCTTGCGCCCGCGCTTCTCCGTCTCTGCCACTTCCTGCACTTCAGGGGTGAGTTTCATCCGTACCGCCGTATCGTTCTTCTTCAGGCGCAGGTGCATGTCATGCTCCGCGCCGCATCGGCTTGATGCCCCGCAGATGAGTGGGACAATGCTCACCACTGTCAAGCACCTTCTGCATGGCCGTCCAGGTCCGGATATTCTTGGCGACATAGGCCTCGCCAACCGCTGCGACCGCAGCCGAATGCAACGCTCCCTCCAGGCGGGAAAGCTCCTGGCGCGCCACGTCGCGGTACCATTCGTTGCGGCTTTCGGCACGCGTTTCCACGAAACCCGCATGCCTCATGGCTGCGAGATAGGTGCCGGCGGACGCCATGCCGAAGCTCAGGCCCTCGGCGGCGAGATAGGCCTTCATGTCGTCCGAGGGCTCGTCGTCATGGGCGATCAACCAGTCGGAGGCCGCAAAGGTGCCGCCTGGTGAAAGGACGCGGAAGATCTCGCGAAACACGGACCGCTTGTCGGGCGCATGAACGAGCGCGTCCTTGGAAAAGACAATGTCGAAACTGCCGTCGACGAAAGGCAGCGGGCCGGGTGGCGCCTGAATGAAGGACACTCCGGCAAAACCGGCGCGTTCGGCAGCCTCCCTTGCATGCGCGATCACCGGCGCCTCGACGTCGAAGCCGGTGATCGCCGCCGGCCGATAGGTTCGGGCGATATGCAGCGTCACGCCGCCGGCGCCGCAGCCGAGATCAAGGACCCGTTTGCCGCCGATCTCGACGCCGGCGAGCACGCGATCGACCTCCTCAGGCCCGCCGGGCGAGAGATAGCCCTCCCCCCACAGCACCTGAAGGAAACGAATGGCCGTGTCGTCATATTCGACGGCATGTTCCGTTTCCTGCTCGATCGACGACATCAGACCTCCTGACCATATCAACCCTTGCTAAAAATCCTATCGCATTATCAGAGGATTGCAACATATTTGCTGAACGCTCATTCAAAATATATGGACAACATTCTGCTTTCCGTGTCATTTTTTGATCAACGACAAGGGGAGCCACATGAAAAAATACGACGTGGTGATGATTGGAGGAGGGCATAACGGCCTGGTCGCGGCCTGCTATTTGCAGCGCGCCGGACTGAATGTCGTCGTCCTTGAAAAGAATGATTGGGTGGGAGGCGCAGCCACCAGCCGCGAGCTGACGCCGGGCTTTCTTTATTCGAACTGTTCCTATGTCTGTTCGCTCTTCCGGCCCGAGATCATACGCGATCTCGAACTGCCGAAACACGGGCTGCAGGTGATCTCCTACGAGGGCGGTGCCGTCTTTACCCGCGACGGCGACTATCTTGCCTCCTACCGCGACCACGATTCCCATCGCCGCGAGTTCGCCCGCTATTCCAAGCGCGATGCAGAAGCCTATGAGCGCTACGCCCGCGACGTCACCCGCCAGTGCCGGTTTATCCAGCCACTGTTGATGCGCACCGCGCCCGATCCGTTCAGCTTCAAGCCGCGCGACATTTCCGAGCTCATCTATCTTGCCAAGAAGTTCGGAGATTTCTCACCGTCCGAGATGGCGGCAACCTTGCGCTTCTGGACCATGTCGATCGCCGACTTTCTCGACGAGTACTTCGAGACCGACGTGATCAAGGCCTATCTGGCGCTTTCGGGCATCATCGGCACCGCGCTGGGGCCGATGTCGCCGGGCACCGCTTATGTGCTGCTGCACCACTATATGGGCGAAGTCGATGGTTCGGTCGGCGCCTGGGGTTATGCCCGCGGCGGCATGGGTGCCGTCACCAAGGCGCTTGCCTCGTCGTTTCAGGCGTCTGGCGGCACGATCCGCACCGGCACCGATGTTGCCAAGGTGCTGACGCGCAATGGCCGCGCCCATGGCGCCGTGCTTGCCGACGGTGAGGAGGTGCTCGGCAATCTTGTCGTCTCCAATGCCGACGTCAAACGCACCTTCCTGAAGCTCGTCGACGAGGATGCCCTGCCGGAACGCTTCGTCCACCGCGTCCGCCACTTCAAGATGCGCGGCTCCTCAGGCAAGGTGAACATCGCGCTCGACAGCCTGCCGGAATTCCCGGCCCTGCCGGCTGGCTCCTCCTGCATTCGCGGCGACCTGCACTTTACCGACAGCGTCGAGCGCATGGAGCGCGCCTATGACGACTGGAAGGCCGGGCGTTGGTCGGCCGACCCCTTCGTCGACATGATGATCCCGACGACGCTCGATCCGACGATGGCACCACCTGGCAAACACTTCGTCTCCTGCTTCGTTCAGTACTGTCCGCCGAAGGTAGGAGGCAACGACTGGACCGACGCTGACCGCGACGCCTTCGCCGAAACCGTGATCAAGCAGATCAGCGACTATTCGCCGGGTTTCCGCGAGCGCATCCTGCACATGGAAGTGCGCACGCCGCGCGAGATCGAACAGGAGGTGGGGCTCACGGAAGGCAACATCTTCCAGGGCGAACTCACCTTCGACCAGTTGCTCTTCAACCGGCCGGTCCCCGGCTACGCGCAGTATCGCAGCCCCGTGCGCGGGCTTTACATCTGCGGCTCGTCCACCCACCCGGGCGGTGGTGTCATGGGGGCGCCCGGCCGCAATGCCGCCGCCGAGATCCTGCGTGACCTCCGCCACTCTCCCTCAAACAAGATGAGCCCGGCCCATGACGTCATTTGATGCCATCGTCATCGGCGGCGGCCACAATGGCCTGACCGCCGCCACTTTCCTCGCCCGTTCCGGCCGCAAGGTCCTGCTCGTGGAAGCCAGCGACACGCTCGGCGGTGCGGCGCGCGGCTATTCTTTCCATCCCGGCTACGCCAGCCCCGGCCTTGCCCACATCGTCAACCGGCTCGATCCGGAAGTGGCGGCAACCCTTTCACTTCAGAACAAGCAAAGCGAAGCCGCACCGACCGTGGTGCTGTCGCCGACCGGGCAACACGCGGTGCTGCGCGGCGGCTATGGCGAGGCGATCGATGGGGTGTCGCAAGAGGAGGCGAAACGCTTCCAGGACCTGCGGGGCAAGCTGGTGTTCCAGGCCGCCATCCTGAAGCGTTTCCTCAGGCGGCGTCCGCCGGAAATCGGCGAGCTGGCGCTTGCCGATTTTGCGACGCTCGCCAGCGCCGGCCTCGGGCTCTTGCGCAAGGGGCGGGAGGAAAGCCGCGACTTCCTGCGCATGCTGCTGATGAACGTCGCCGATACCGTTGAGGAGTATCTGACCGACGACCGGCTGAAGGCGCTGCTTGCCTTCGACGCGACGCTCGGCATCCACCTCGGACCCCGGTCGCCGACCTCCTTGCTTGGCCTCTATTACCGGCTGACCGGCGAAATGCAGGGCGTGACCGGCGCCCAGGTGGTTGCCAACAGCGGCGGACGCTCGGCGGCTGCCGCCTTCGAGGCCGCGGCGATGCAAGCCGGCGTCACGATCAGGACCGGTGCGCGGGTGGCACGCATCATCGCCGACCGCGGACGCGCAACCGGCATCGTGCTTTCCTCGGGCGAAACGCTTGAGGCGGGCGCCATCGTTTCAGCAATCCATCCCAAGGCGACCTTCCTGGACCTTGCGGATCCGGCCGAGATCGGCACCGGCTTCCGCCGCGCCATCGGCAACATCCGCTCGAAGGGCAACGTCGCCAAGCTCGATCTCGCACTCGACCGCGTCCCGGAGTTCCCCGGTGTTGCCGCCGCCGATCTCAGCGGCCGGCTGGTGATCGCCCGATCGGTCGACCATGTCGAAGAGGCCTTCAATCCGGCGAAGTACGGTCAGTTCTCCAAGGATCCGGTGATGGAGATCACGCTTCCAAGCCTTGCCGATCCGTCGCTGGCGCCTTCCGGCGGCTGCACCCTGTCGGCGCTTGTCGAGTTTGCGCCCTATGCGCTTGCCGACGGCTGGGACAAAGGCAAGCCGGCCTTTCAGAAAATCGTGCTCGATACTCTGGAAGCCTACGCCCCTGGCATTAGCGGCAGCATTCTGGGGACGAGCTTGCTGACGCCCGTCGATATCGAAGAACGCTACAACCTGCCGGGCGGACACTGGCATCACGGCGAGCTTCAGGCCGACCAGTTGCTCGTCAACCGTCCCATCAATGCCGCCTCGGGCTATACGACGCCACTTAAGGGACTCTATCTCGCCAGTGCCGGCTCGCATCCGGGCGGGGGCATTTCCGGCCTGCCCGGCCTGCTCGCCGCCCGCCAGGTTCTTTCGGAGAAACGCGCATGATGATGCATCTGACCGCCCTTCGCCGCGCGGCCCAAGGCCATATCCTGACGCCCCGGCTCGAAACACCGTTCCATGAGCGCCTCGCCGTGCTCAGCGAAACCAACGACTGGTACAGTTGGGCCGGCTACAAGGCGCCGCATTCAATCTTCGACACGGAGCTCGAATATTTCGCGATCCGCTCCACCGCAGCACTGTTCGACATCTCGCCGATGGTGAAATACCGCATCCGCGGCGCGGATGCCGAGCGCTATCTGAACCGTCTGACACTGCGCAACGTCGCCAAGCTCGGCGTCGACCGCGTGCACTATACGGCCTGGTGCGATGACCACGGTCATGTGCTGGACGACGGGACGCTGTTTCGCCTTGCGACAGACGACTTTCGCCTCTGCTGCCAGGAACGGCATCTGCCCTGGCTGCTCGACAGTGCAGCCGGCTTTTCCGTCGAGATTGCCGAAGAGACGAGCGAGATCGCAGCGGTCGCGCTGCAGGGGCCCACGTCCTTCGCTGTGCTCGAGGCCGCGGGCTTTGCCGACGTCGAAGCCCTGAAGCCGTTCCAGCTAGCCACCTTCCCGCACCTCGATGCCAGCGTGACGATCTCCCGCACCGGCTTTACCGGCGACCTCGGCTACGAACTCTTTGTCGACGCCAAGCAGGCACTCAGCCTCTGGGATCGGCTGTGGGCAGCCGGTGCCGGCTTTGGCCTGAAGGCAATCGGCTACGACGCGCTGAACCGCGCACGCGTGGAAGCGGGCTTCATCGTCGCCAATGCCGATTTCATCACCGCCGAAGCGGCCCTTCGCGCGGATCGCGAACGTATGCCGGATGAGATCGGCCTCGACTGGTTGGTGGATAAGGAAAAGCCATTCTTCAACGGCCGCGACGCGATTTTCCGGGCGCGCGAGAAGAACACTCTGAAACATGTTCTCGTCGGCCTCGAGATCGAGGGCAACATCCCGGCCGAGGGCGCGATCGTCTATCACCGAGGCAAGAAGGAGGTCGGCCTGGTGACAGCTGCCATCTGGTCGCCACTCGCCAAGCGCAACATCGCCATCGCCAGCCTTTCCCGCCCCTTCGGTAGCCGCGTTGTCGATGACCTCTGGGTCGAGATCTATGCGCTGCGCGAACTGCAATACCAGAAGCTGATGAAGCGCGCGCGTGTCGTCGCCCGGCCCTTCGTCAAGCTCGACCGCCGCTCGGCCAACCCGCCGGGCCGTTTCTGAGGCAAACGGCATGGACGACGAGACGAAGCGACACTGGGAGATGATCAGGTTACCGGCCGGTGCCGAATGGTCCGGCCGCGCCCGGTATGCGGCCGCCATGTTCTTCTACCAGCGTGGCCTGATGGACGCCGAAACGCTCGAGGTCTATCGCATCTGCTCGCGGCTTGATGCGGAGGATCCGGCCGAAGTCCTCAGGCGCTATCGGATTGGCGCAGATTGGCTGGAGAAGCTCAAGTAGAGCTCGTGCAGCGCGAACTTTCGCAAGAAGGTGGGAGCGGCCTTCCGCAGGCGTTATAATTGTCCTTGGCACCGGCGGACACTGCGGCACGAGTTGCCGCGAGCGCATTTCAATTATTTCAATTATCGCAATTGAGTCGATAATATTATTGCCATTCTGCAATGGAATCGGCTGCGTTAGTGTTTGTTCATCGGAGCAAACAAAGCGGGCCAGGATGGCTCCCCGATGTCCACGTCCACACCGCACCGCGGTTCCAAACCCAACTGAGGAGAGAGCGATGTCTAAACTCGAAGTCCTGACCCCCGCCAACAGCCAGTTGATCTTCATCGACCAGCAGCCGCAAATGGCCTTCGGCGTCCAGTCGATCGACCGCCAGGTGCTGAAGAACAACGTCGTCGGTCTCGCCAAGGCCGCCAAGGTCTTCAACATCCCGACGACGATCACCACCGTCGAGACCGGCTCCTTCTCCGGCCACACCTATCCCGAACTGCTGGCCGTCTTCCCGCAAAACGATATCCTCGAGCGCACCTCGATGAACTCCTGGGATGACCAGAACGTCCGCGACGCGCTGGCCAAAAACGCCGCCAACGG
>NZ_JAKUMO010000029.1:0-67431 GCF_037026475.1 Ensifer sp. MJa1
AAAAACGACAACATGTTGATTACAAATATGTTTTTCGACTGTTGATAAAATCGGCAGATTTAAGGATCCGGAAAAGCCGCGAATCCGTGCAGCGAATCTTTGATCAGGCGATCAGAAAACTGATCGCCGCTTCATACGGTCAAAACGCCCCTCAACTGGCTCTCCCTAGATATAGCTGGCGCCGGTCTCTCGACCGTCAGATATTGATCGTCCGGCAGGCAAGCGCGGCGCTCGCACACCCGCGCACGAGCCATGCCTTGCCCTTGGCCGGGCTATTGCCCTACTTGCGAGATGTTCGCCTTTCCCGGCATGACGGTCCATGCGGCGGGCAAGGCGATAAGCATGGCGGTGCACAGGCCGACGGGTGTGCCGGCCGCACGCGACGACCCACCCCAACGGGAGCGGAGACCCAGACGTGACGATACAGCTTCCTGCGCTTCCGGTTCGCGACGTGCTGCTGGCCTGCCCGGAGTTAGCTACTCGTTTTATCAGAACGAATATACGAGCGCTGGGCGAAACTTGTGGTCATTCGACAAGGCGGTCACGTTTTCGCAGTTCGGGGAACTTGATCGCCCAAAGGGCAGAAACCAGAAGTGTTCCCGCGCCTCCGACGATGATCGCCGGCACCAGACCGAACAGAGCCGCGGTAACGCCGGACTCGAATTCGCCGAGTTCGTTCGAGGCGCCTATGAATAGCGAGTTGACCGCCGCCACCCGTCCGCGCATCGCATCCGGCGTGTCGCTTTGGACCAGCGTCTGGCGGATCACCACGCTGAAGACATCGGACGCGCCGAGCAGCCAGAGCATGGCGAGTGAGAGGTAGACGTTGGTGGACAATCCAAGCACGACCGTCGCAAGGCCGAAAATCGTCGTCACCGTGAACAGCTTCGCCCCGGCTCTACGCTCGATCGGCCGATAGGTGAGGAACAGTCCCAGCATCATGGCGCCGGCCGCAGGAGCTGAACGAAGCGCACCCAGCCCGAGCGGCCCCAAATGGAGGATATCGCTGGCGATGATCGGCAGCAGCGCCGTCGCGCCGCCAAGCAGCACGGTGAAGAGGTCGAGCGAGATCGCCCCGAGGATTACGGGCTTTTGCCAGATGAAGCTCAGTCCGGCGAATGCGTCTCTGAACCTGACAGGCGCTTTGTTCGGGGCACCATCCCTGGACCTGATGAAAAGGAACAGTAAAGCGGCAAGCAGGAACGCCCCGCAGGCAAAGGCGAAAGGCAACCACGCGCCCGCGACATAGAGGACACCACCAAGTGCGGGGCCGATGATCGTCGCCATCTGGCTTGTCGATGACGAGACCCCGACGACCCGACCGAGCGCCTCGCGCGGCACGAGGTTGGCGATCATCGCCTGGGCGGCCGGGTTGCCAAAGCCTCTGGCGCAGCCGTAAAGCACAAAGAGCGCGTAAATGCTGCCGATCTCGACCGGGCCGCTGGTTGCCGTCATCAAGAGGCCGATCGAGACGGTCGCCATGATTACGAAACTTGCCGAACACACAAGCCGACGGTCAAAGCGATCCGCCACCAGACCGGAAACAAACGACAGGACCAGCTTCGGCGTGAATGCAGCAAGGCCGACAAGACCAAGCGCCAGCGCGCTGTGGGTGACTTCATAGACAAGCCAGCCGACCGCCACATTGACGACCTGACTGCCGCAGATCAGCAGGAATCTGCCGGACAAATAGAGCAGCACATTGAACTGGAAGAGGACCGAGAACCGATCGCCGTGTAGCGCTTTCTCGCTGTTTGCAATGTCCATGCTCAGGTCTTTGCCATTTGAACGGTGCCCGGGCTTCGTCGCCGCCGGGCTCTCTAGCCTAACTTGGGTCACGCTTTCAAATCGGAGGTCGCCCCTTCCGAAAGCCTGACCGTTGTCACGGGCCTGCGAACGTTGCGGCCCCGATATTGCCTCTAGGTAAGCGAAGGGACGGCACCGCACAGGTGCCGTCCAGTTGAAGAATTCAGACTGAAGGAATGAGGCCGCGCAGCGACGGGAAGACGTCGCCGAGATAGCTGTGCGGCCAGGGCACCCCAACCATCCGATCGAATACGATCCAGATGAAGAGCGTGGCACCGATCGCAAGCGCCAGGCTGAGGCGCCAGGGCTCCCGAGCTTCGGTCCGCATGTAACCGAGGATCATCAGCGGGATCGTCGGGATCAGGCCGATTATCGCGGTACCGGCCAGGAAGAACATGTACCAGCCGAAGAACTGTGCTGCGCGTTGGACGACGGTGCGTGTCGGCAGTTCATCGTCGGCAAGCAGGTCCATGTGGATCCCCTCTTCGTCCTCCGGCACCGGATTTGCCGTGCCACGGCCGGAGAACAGGAGCCAAACAAGGCTGAGCGAACCTGCAATGATCAACGTGCCGGCGGCGAAGGTGGGACCGATGCGCGCATTGAAGTTCCAGCCCTGCGCTTCGATCAACATCCACGCCGCCGTGCCGATGAAGAACACATAGACCAGATCTTCCGGCTGCACCGAGAACCGACCTTTCGGCAGCAGTCCGCCGGCGCCCTTGCGGCGAAGGATCGTGTAGAGCGGGCTCAGCAGCACCCAGAGTGAAGCGGCAAGGATCAGCATCACGCCCGGGCGGAACAGCCAGTCCGCACCATACCGGAGCGTCGAAATGGCAAGGTAACGCTCAAGCAGAACACCGAGCACCAGCCCCAGGATCATCGGCGGCCGCGGCCAGCGCAGGCGCTTCATCGTCCAGCCGATAATGCCGAAGATGAGCAGGGTGTAGAGATCGCCCCAGCTGCGCGATCCCTGGAAGGCGCCGACGAAGGTCACGGCCATGATGCACGGAAGGATCAGCGTGTAGCGAAGCGTCGAGATCTTCGCGAACTGACCAGAGAGCAGGAAGCAGAGCGCCGCGCCGAAGACGTTGGCGAGCGCGAGCGACCAGACGAGCGTATAGGTGAGCTCGAGGTTGCGGGTCAGCATATCCGGCCCCGGGATGAAGCCCTGCACCATCATGGCGCTCAAGAGGATTGCGCCCGCAGCGCCACCCGGGACTCCGAAGGCAAGCAATGGCACGAGCCGCCCGCCTTCCGACGCGTTGACCGCGCATTCCGGCGCGATCACGCCGCGCACGTCGCCCTTACCAAAGGTCTTGTTGGCGTTGCTTTCGGTGCGTAGCGCATGTCCGTAGACGATCCAGTCGGTGACCGCGCTCGAAACACCGGGAATGGCGCCCAGCACCGCCCCGATCGAGCTGCAGCGGATGATCATGAACCAGTTGTGGAACGCGTCCTTGACCCCCTGCCACATACCCTTGCGGGTGCTGAATTCGAGCTTGTCCGTCAACGCCTTGCGGCCGATCGCGAGATCGCAGAGTTCCGGCAGCGCGAATACCCCGAGCAGCACCGGCATGATCGGCAGCCCCTCGCGCAGATACATGATATCCATCGTCCAGCGCATCTGGCCCGTCTGTACGTTGGTGCCGATCATACCAATCAGGATGCCGAAACAGGCAGCCACGATACCGCGAAGCGGCGTCCTGCCCGAGAGCGTCGAGACCATTGCGATACCGAAGATCGTCATCGCCAGGAGTTCCGGTGTCGCGATTGAAAGGACCAGCGGCCTGACAGAAGGCAGGGCCACAGCCATGATCAGCGCGCCGATGAGGCCGCCGATCAGCGAACTCGTATAGGCGGCGCTGAGCGCGCGGCCGCCCTCCCCGCGCCTGGTCATCTGCAGGCCGTCAAGGACGGTCGCCTGCGATGCAGCACCTCCGGGCACTCCAAAGAGCACCGCGGGGATCGTGTCCGACATTGTGTTCGAAGCATGCATGCCGAGCAGCATGGCGAGCGCGGCGACGGGATCCATCGTGTAGGTGAAAGGCACGAGAAGGGCAAATCCCGTCAGGCCGCCGATACCGGGCAACAGGCCGAGCATCAGGCCGACGATCACGCCGAACCAGAGGAAGATCACCCGATCCCACGAAAGGAGCGAGATCAATGCATGGCCTGCCGTCTCCAGCACGCCAGTTCCGAATAGATGTTCCATTGTCTTTTTTCCTCGCGGCGGCAGTTGTCTGCGGCCACTCTCCTCCAGAGGATGCTGAACGAGCGAACCGGTTCAGTCAGCGAGTTCGCGATAGACGGACTGCGCGGTGCGCGCCCAGATCCATGAACGATCTTCTTCCGACAGGGCGGCAAAACATGCGTGACCCTGGTCCACCAGTTTCTTCAATGGGCCGGCAGACGCCGGATAGTTCGATCCGAAGGCCAGCCGGTTCGCACCGAATTCGGCGACCAGCTTTGCAAAGAAGCTTTCGGGCGTCGCCTTGCCGCCGGCCGAAAGATCGAAGCTCCGCGGGGTGATCTTCAGGTAGAGGTTCGGATGCTTCGCCATCGCAAACAGGCTTTCGGCAGCCGCATAGGGCGGTCCGTCCTCGAGCACCGGACGTCCCATGTGGTCGAGCAGCACCTTCGCGCGCGGGAAACGCGTCAGCAATTCGGCAACCATGCCGAGACCGTCCGGCGTCGTCTGCACGACGACCGGCATGCCGATCTCCTGGCAATGCTCCCAGACCGGAAACGTCCTTTGGTCCAGCAGCCAGCTACCCCTCGTTTGATTGGTCGCGCCTCCGGTGAAGAGGCGGATCCCCCCCATGCCGCGGCCACGCCAGTATTCGATCATCTGAACGGCGTCGGGCTTGAGCACGTCGACCGCATAAACACCGGTGAAACGCTGCGGCATCGTCGCGACGCAATCGGCCACATAGGAATTGTCATAGCCGTAGGTGGTCGATGAATGCACGATCGCCGCTTTGTCGACTCCCGCCTCATCCATCTCGACCAGGATCTGCTCGAAGCTGACGGGCCGCGTCTCGGACCAGTTGGAATGAACGCCGCCGAGGGGCGCATGCGGATACTTCTCAGTGTCGGGCGAGATGATGTGGGGATGAATATCGACGATCCTGCTGCGCATGGTCTTTCCTTTGATGTCCTTTGCGCCGGAGCCGATCCGGCTTCCGGCGCCTTCATTTGCGTTAGTTCTGTTCTTCAGCAGTCGTGACCGCCCGCACCTTCGCGAGCGTGGCCTCCGAAGTGGCATAGAGATCCTTGACCACCTGCTCGACGGCCGCGCCGTTGATTGCCTCGACCGGATAGTCGCGTTCCTTCATCGCTGCGATGAAGTCCGGATCGGCAGCCGCCTCGTCGAAAGCCTTGCGGAGCGCTGCAAGGCGGTCTTCCGGTACGCCCTTCGGCACGCCGATCGGGCGACCGGCTTCCATGCTGCGGGTGAAGAAGGAATAGAGTTCCTTGTCTTCGGGCTTCGTTAGGTAAGCGGAAAGATTGGGCACATTCTCGAACGGAGCCGGGCTCTCGAAGCCGAGATGCAGCAGGACCTTCAGCCGGCCCTGGTCAAGCATCTGCTTGGTGTCGGGCACGCTGAGGCCGGCGACCGTCGAGGCCCAGCCGTCAACTTCGCCGCGTTCCATGGCAAGATAGACTTCGCCGCGGGCATCGTAGCCGTGGATGATCTTGAACTTGGTGCCGATCATGTCGTTGAGCATGGCCGTTAGTGTGCGGTTTTCGTTGGAGAACCCGGTCGCGCCGAGGATCAACGGCTTCTCGAACAGTTCTTCTGTCGTCTGGACCTCCGACTTGTCCGTCGCGATCATGGCGTAGGCGACCTTTTCCAAACTGCCCAGCCATTCGAGTTCGCGCGGGTCGAAGCCCGTCTCTTCGCCCTCGATCAGCGGCACATAGAGGTTGTTGCGCTGCAGGAAGCCGATGACCGTACCGTCGTTCGGTTCCTTCAGCTGCAATTGAGCAGCGGCCATCATGCCGCCGGCGCCGGGCAGATTGAGAACCGCCACATTGGGATTGCCGGCCATGTGGGAGCGGAAGTGCTCGACGAAGCTGCGCGCGACGAGATCCGTCAGGCTGCCGGCCGGGGCGCTGACGAGGAACGTCACCAGCTTGCCCTTGTAGAAATCTTCAACCTCGTCGGCGCGGGCCGAAACGGGGGCGAGGAAGGATACTGCAGAGAGCGCCGCAGCGGCCGCGATGTTAAGCAATGCCTTGCTGTTGAACGGTTTCATGGATTTCTCCTCCTGTTTCGATTAAGCCACCGATGCCTTCCGGCGATCCGCGGCGCGAAGCTCCTCCAGCTTCGCTTTTGTCCGATCTGTGGGTTCAAGAGTGTCGGCCACCCGGCGCGAACGCAATAGAATGCCCAGACTTCTTATCGGCCGTGCCCGAAAACCAATCAGGCGATGCGCGTGGCCTAAAACTCTGTCGTTACCGACCTTCAGTCCCGCGACTCTCAAGGGACCGCATCTCGGCGACGCAGCCGAAAAATCGTCTGCGTCGCTTTAGTTTATGCGCCAAGTGAAGCGGTTACGTCGTCGAAGAGTTCATCCACCTGTAGCCTTCGGGGAATGATCTTCTGTTCGAACGCCCAGTCGATGGCGAGCGTCAGCCCCTTGCGGTTGGCCTCAAGGCCGAAGGGCGGAAGCGGCGCCTTGGAAGTCGATTGAGCGCGGCTTTCGACCAGCAGCCGATAGATCTCCCTGACCACGTCGGGCCTCTCGCGGGTGAGATCCCGGTGCACAACGAAAACATGGTTGATGGGGATCACGCCCTCTCGCGCATGCCAGGCCTTTCCGGCCTCGATCGCGTCGGGAACCAGCGTCTTGATGCGCGGATCCTGGGGCATGTCGTTGCCAAGAAGTGCGGCGTCGATTTCGCCCTCGAGCAGCATCTGGCCGAGATCCGATCCCTTTGGCAGACGCGTGCAGTTCGGCGGATCGGCGTATTCGGCGAGGTGTCCGTCGGTCACGGTCAGCCACGTGACCTTGTCGAGATCGACGCCGTATTCGTGTTGCAGGATGCCGCGGATCCAGAGCCCTGTCGTCTGCGCATAGGAACGCACGCCGACGCGTTTGCCTTCGATGTCCTTTGGCGAGAAGGAATGGAGCGCCGAATTGTAGCCCGCGCAATGGTGCTGCTGACGGCCGGAAACCGGTGCTGGCAGCATGACGAAGGGCTTGTTGTAGGCGATCGCCTGCAGATAGGTGACAATCGCAAGCTCGCCGGCATCGAACGCGTTCTCGCGCAACATCGCCTTGAACCCGTTGTGCGCGGTCTCGGGGCCACAGAAGTCGAACTCGACGAGCGGTGAGCGGACGGCACCGCTGCGCAGAGCGCTGGTGCTTGGATATTCGGCAAGATTGACCCGCAGCGTAAGCGGGCTGACGGTGGTGTCGTTCATGATATCCTCTTGCGCCGTATTTCACGGCTACATGCGTATCGGATAAGCCGCCCCCAAGGAGACGGCCCGGCGGTCGTCGCTAGAGAGAAAGTTCGAGTGCTTCCTTCGCCTGGACCAGTTGCGGGTAGAGCTTCTCTGCTGTTCCGGCCCAGATTGCGGCTCGGTCCTTTTCGCTGAGGCTGGCGAAGCAGCAATGCCCCTGGTCGACCAGGTCTTTGAGCGAACCGTTGTTGGCCGGGAAGTTCGAACCCCATGCAAGCCGATTTGCTCCGTACTCTGCCACCAGCTTCGGAAAGAACGTCTCTGGGCTTGCAGGCGCCTTTGTCGCTAGGTCGAAGGTGCGCGGGGTGATCTTGAGATAGAGGTTCTCGTATCCGGCGAGTTTCCAGAGCGGCCCCGCCTTGTTGTAGGGCGCACCGTCTGTGAGGTCGGGACGGCCGAGATGGTCGAGCAGGATGTTCACCTCCGGGAAACGTTCGAGGATTTCTTCCACCACCGGCAGGCCGATGGAGGTGGTTTGAATGGCGACCGTCATGTCGATATCGGCCATGTGCTCCCAGACCGGAAAGGTTTCCGGGGCAATCATCCAGCGCCCGTCTGTCTGCACCGTGGAACCGGCGCCGAAAAGGCGCAGGCCCGCCATGCCACGCTTGCGCCACTCATTGATGGTTGCAACAGCGTTAGGCGCCGCGATATCGACGGAATAGACGCCGACGAAACGCGCCGGGTCGCGGCAAACGCTGTCGGCGGCATAGGCATTGTCATAGCCGTAGGTGGTCGAGGAGTGCACCATCGCGGCTTTCGCGACGCCCGCCGCTTCCATCTCCTCGACATATTGCTCGAAGGTGAAGGGCCGCTCCGCCGACCAATCCGAGCGGATGCCACCGAGCGGGTTGTAGGGATACTTCTCAGTATCGGGAGAGATGATGTGCGGGTGAATGTCAATGATCTTCTGTTTCATGACGGCTGTTCCTTCAAGCGGGCGGATCAGCGCCCGGATTGTTTGCGGCACATCGCGCCGCGCGAGGTCCTCTCCTCGCCCGGCAAAAGCCCTCCTTGAGCGCCCAAAGAGACTTCGGGCGCCGCATTGGCGATGAGTGTTTTGTTGAATTGCCGCTGTAGATTAGGCGAAGATGCCCGGCACCTGAACGGGCTCCACGTGAATTCCGATGGTCCCGGGACGATATTCAATATCGTCTCGGGAGGCGTTCGGAAGCCTGGAGTGGCGGCAACCCGAGGCTTTCCTCATCCGAGCGCCGCCGCGCGGATCTGGCTGAGCGACGCCGCTGGCGTAAGCGCTTCGGGGTCGATCATGATCTCCAGCACCGAAGGCCCGTCATGGGCATCGGCCCGTGCGAAGGCGGCGGCGAAGTCCTCCGTTTTCTCCACCCGTTCTCCGTAAGCGCCATAGGCTTTGGCAAAGGCCGTGAAATCCGGGTTGCCCGCCGACAGGTCCGTGCCGGAGACGCGCGCCGGATAGTGCCGTTCCTGATGCATGCGGATCGTGCCGAGCATACCGTTGTTGAGGATGAGGATGCGGATCTTCAGCCCGTGCGCGCAAGCGGTCGCGAGCTCCGTGCAGGTCATCTGGAAATCGCCGTCACCGGCGATGCAGATGACCGTCGCGTCCGGCCGGGCAAACTTGGCGGCAATTGCTGCCGGAATGCCGTAGCCCATCGAACCGCAGATCGGCGCGACCTGGGTGCCGAACTGGCGATAGCGATGAAAGCGATGCAGCCAGACGGTGAAGTTGCCGGCGCCGTTGGTGTAGATCGTGTCGGCCGGAAGATTCTGGTCGAGCCAGGCCATGATCTCGCACATCTGGATCGCGCCGGGGCTGGTGCGCGGCGCCGTCCATGCCACGTAGTCGGCACGGGCTTTTTCGCGGTGGGCGCCCCATACCCCTGTGACCGGGCCATCTGCCGCCAGCGCCAGGGCAAAGGTGGCGGGATTGCTGACGATGCCGATCTCGGGCTGGTAGACATGGCCGATTTCGTCGGCACCCGCGTAGACATGGATCAGGCGCTGCACCGGGCAGGGCGTTTCCATGATCGTGTAGCCGTTCGTGCCGATCTCGCCGAGCCGCGCGCCTATGACCAGTAAGAGGTCGGCGTTTTTCACCGTTTCGGCAAGCTTCGGGTTCACCCCGAGCCCGATCTCGCCAATGTAGCTCGAGCTGAGATTGTCGATGAGATCCTGGCGGCGGAAGGACGCCGCCACCGGCAGATCGCTCTTCTCCGCGAAACGACGGACGGCGGCGACTGCGTCACTATTCCAGCCGGACCCTCCGAGCATGACGACCGGGCGCACTGCCGCAGCGAGCGCCGCACGCACGTCTGCGATGACCGTGGTGGTCGGTCCGTTGCACGGCGCAACTGCGCGCCGGCCATCCATGGAGATGGCCTTATCGGTCAGCATGTCCTCGGGCAGAGGGATTACCACTGGCCCGGGCCGTCCGTTAAGGGCGAGCTGGAAGGCGCGAGTAACGTATTCCGCCGTTCGCGCCGCGTCGTCGAGCTGCAGCACGGCCTTCGCCTGCGTGCCGAACATGCGCCGGTAGTCGATCTCCTGGAAAGCCTCGCGGGTCATGACGTCGCGCGGGTTCTGACCGATGAACATCAGCATCGGCGTGCTGTCCTGAAAGCCGACATGCAGGCCCGAGGAGGCATTCGTCGCCCCCGGCCCGCGCGAGCAGAAAAGCACGCCCGGCCGACCGGTGAGCTTGCCATAGGCCTCGGCCATCATCGCCGCCCCGCCTTCGTGGCGGCAGGTGACGAGCTCGATCTCAGGGGTGTCATGCAGCGCGTCGAGCACGGCGAGAAAACTCTCGCCAGGCACGCAGAAGACACGATCGACGCCCTGGAGTACCAGCTGGTCGACAAGGATGCGGGCGGCGGTTCGCTCCATGCTCATGCCGCCTGCTCCATATCTTTCAGACGCGCGTCGAGGCGCGGATAGACGCGGCGCACATTGCCCTCGAAGACGGCGTGGCGATCCTTGTCCGAGAGCTTCAGCTTGTCGACATAGCGCTTCGTGTCATCGAAGGCGTATCCCGTCTCCGGGTCGATGCACCTGACGGCGCCCACCATTTCGGAGCCGAAGAGCACGTTCTTGACCGGGATCACTTCAGTCAAAAGGTTGATGCCAGGCTGATGGTAGACGCAGGTGTCGAAAAAGACGTTTTCCATCAGCGCCTCGGCAAGCGGTGGGCGGCCCAGGTCATGGGCGAGACCGCGGTAGCGCCCCCAGTGATAGGGCACCGCGCCGCCGCCATGCGGGATGACGAAGCGCAAGGTCGGGAAATCCTTGAAGATGTCGGACAGGAGAAGCTGCATGAAGACGGTGGTGTCGCCGTTGAGATAGTGGGCACCCGTGCCGTGGAAGTTCGGATTGCACGAGCCCGAAACGTGGATCATCACCGGAACGTCGAGTTCCACCAGCTTTTCGTAGAGGCCGTACCACCACCGGTCCGTCATCGGCGGGCTCGTCCAGTAGCCGTCGGAAGGATCCGGGTTGAGGTTGCAGCCGACGAAGCCGAGTTCGAGCACGCAACGCTCCAGTTCCTCGATGCAGCCGCGCGGATCGGCACCCGGGCTCTGCGGCAGCTGGCAGACGGGGATGAAACGGTCCGGATAGAGTTCGCTGACGCGAAACACCAGGTCGTTGCTCGTGCGCGACCAGTGCTTGCTCATCGCCTCGTTGCCATGATGGTGTCCCATCAGGCCCGCGATCGGCGAGAACAACGTCATGTCGATGCCACGCTCTTTCTGAAGGCGGATCTGGTTCTTCTCCAGCCCCTCGCGCAGCTCGTCGTCAGAGATGTGCGGCGCCGGAGAAAAGTCCGAGGTCTTGCCGGCCTTGTAGTCGGCGATCTGTGCGTTGCGGTAGTCCCGGAAGTAACCGGGAACGGTGGTGAAGTGCCCGTGGCAATCGATGATCATGTCGGCAAGGCCTCTTTTTCTGGTTCAGGAACGGCCGCAGCCGTCCGCCTCGCTCATCCCTAACCCGACTCGTTTTGCCCCGACCAATCGGATTTCTTGCCGAGCACATAGCAAACGATGCGCGGCCGAACGGCGCGTCAGCATTCCTATGGCGTGGGGGTGAACTCCTATTAAGGGACCGAAGCGGAACCCGGTTAGAGGTAGTTGCCTCGCCGAAAGCGGGGAAATTTTAATCCTGCATAGAGGAGTCCGCCATGACCGCACCTGCCCTCAAGGTGGCTTTGCGCACCTATCCCTACACCGAAGCCCTGAAATCCGGGGCGGTCACAGTTCCGGGCGCAACGCTCGACTTCGTCGACGTCAAGCCGCATATCGCAGCCTTCCGGGCTATGGTGCGCGATCTCGCCTTCGATATCTGCGAACTCGCGCCGACCACCTACATCATTGCCCGCGCCTATGGCGTGCCGATCATCGCATTGCCGATCTTCTTCGTCCGCCGCTTTCACCATGGCGGGCTCGTCGTGCGCCCGGAGGCGGGAATCGAAACGCCCAGGGATCTCGAAGGCAAGCGCTTCGGCGTGCGCGCCTATTCGGTAACGACAGGCGTGTGGAAGCGCGGCCTGCTCCAGAATGAATACGGCGTCGACATCGACAAGGTGACCTGGTTCGTCGATGACGAGGAGCATGTCGAGGCGCTCGAGCTTCCGCCCAACGTCATGCATGTTGCCGAGGGCTCTTCGCTGGTCGCCATGATGGCGGCAGGTGAAGTCGACGCCGCCTGCACCGGCGACGCCGGTATCGGGCGCGCGGGCAAACCGGGCGAAGGCTGGAACGACGCTGGCCCTGCACTGCCCGAGAATCTTCGCGAACTCTTCGCCAATGCAAATGCGCTCGACCGCCAAGTCTACGCGAAAGACGGCGTCTACCCGATCCACGGCTGCCTTGCCATCAAGGAGGAAGTCCTGCGGGAACGTCCCGAGCTGGCCAAGGCGATCTATGACGCATTTGTCACCGCCAAGGCGCCTTACCTCGAGGCGCTGCGCGCCGGCACGGCCACCGGCAAACAGGCCGAAAAGGACCGCAAGCTCATGGAGATCGTCGGCGGCGACCCGATCCCCTACGGGCTGGAGGCCAACCGCGCCTCCATCGAAGCCCTCATCCGCTACGGCCATCAGCAGGGGCTGATCCCTAGGCCCTACAAGGCCGAAGACATGTTCCTGCCGCTCTGAAGGAAAGACGAAAAATGGAAAAGATCGGACGACTGAACGGTATCATTGCGGCCCTCGAAGAGGGTCGCAAGCCAACCATGGCCTTTGCACGTGCTGAGCGAGAGGAAGCGATCCAGTTCGGGCTCTCCGCGCTCGACGGCATCCTGTTCGAGATGGAGCATACGCCCTATTCGCCGTCGGAACTGCGCGACGCGCTGCAGTTCCTGCTCAACCGCCGCCGCATGGTCGACGGCGGCAAGCTGCAGCCCGATGTGACGCCCTTCGTGCGCATTCCCGCCAATGGCGCCGAGATGAACACCTGGATGGCGAAGCAAGTGCTCGACCAGGGCGTCTACGGCGTGGTCTTCCCGCATGTGGCGACGGCCGAGCAGGCGCGCAACGCCGTTGCCGCCTGCCGTTATGCCCGGCCGAAGGATGCGCCGAACTACGAGCCGAAAGGCTTGCGCGGCGATGCGCCAAACACCGCCTCGCGCTACTGGGGCCTCACCGTGCCGGAGTACTATGCCCGTGCCGATGTCTGGCCGCTCGTGCCCGAAGGCGAAATCATGGTCGTGCTGATGATCGAGAGCGTCGAGGCGATGGAAAACCTCCCGGAAATCCTTGCTGTTCCGGGGATCGGCGCCATCATGATCGGCGAAGGCGACCTCAGCCAGCAGCTCGGTTACCCACGCCAATACGAGCATCCGGTGGTGGCCGAAGCCAAGCGCAAGATCCTGGCTGCCGCCAAGAGAGCGGGAGTGCGCGTCGCCCATCCCCACGTCACTTCAGGCAACGTCGCTGAGGTGATCGCCGAGGGCTACGACATTCTCTTCACCTCGCCCTCACGCAGCTATGCGACGCTGGAAAAGGCAAAATCGCTGATGTGATCCCAAGCAAAAAGGGCCCGGAACGCACTTCCGGGCCTTTCTCGTTCTAGGTCTGCCGCTGATCGTGCGTCGCGCTCAGGAAACCAGCTTCATCCTGACGCGCCCTTCGGTAGGGTCCCGGTTCACCTTGGCGGTGGTCTGACGCAGGCAGTCGAGGAAGGCGTTGTGGGCCCTGGTCGGAAGCCAGTCGCTCCGCGTCGTCACACCCTTCAGGAGCACATTGTCGAGCAAGGTCGAGGGGAGCTGGGCGAGGATGCCGCGATCGATATCGTATTGCACCTCGGAGCGGGTCATCAGCGTGACGGTGTCCGAAGTCAGGAGCACAGCCCGGCTCATCATCAGCGACGGCGTTTCCAGGTTGAAACGCGGGCGGGTTTCCACGCCTTCAAAGATCGCCTCGATCCGCGTTCGGCGTGGCGTGCCCCTGGTGGGAACCACCCATTCGTAGCGAGCAAGTTCCTCCGGCGTCGCTTCTTCGAGAAGCGTGAGCGGATGGCCGGGGCGCGCCACCAGGCAGTAGCTATCCTTGAAGAGAACCTCTTCGCTGACGTCATCAGCCCATTCCGGCTTGCGAAGGATGCCGAAGATCATGTCGATGCGGCTGTGAGTCAGATCAGCCAGCAGCTTGTCGTACTCGGCCGAGACGAGCCGCACCTTGACGGACGGATAGGCGCTCATGAATGTCCGTGTTGCCTCGGCAAGCTCGTAGGAACCGGCCATCGGCATCGCGCCGATGACGACTTCGAGGCTCTCGGCGCCGGCTGCCAGAAGGATTTCACCGCGTGCCATCTCGATTTCACGCACCGCGCGGCGAAACTCGCGGGCGAGAAAATTACCTGTTCGGTTCGGGATCGGGCCCTGGGCGGTGCGATCGAACAGCGGCTTGCCGAGCGCGTGTTCGAGCGAACGCGCCGATCGGAACAACGACGCCGGCGAAAGGCCGAGGCTATGGGCGATCTCCCGCACCCGGCCCTGTTCGCAGGTTACGATCAGTGCGCGCAATTGCGTGCCGGTCATCAAGCGCTCAACCTTCGGCATCCGGTCCGGGGCGTCGCCGAGCCGGCCCATCGCGTGCGCGAGCGCATTGTCGAGAATTTCAAAGAACCGGTCGATGCGCAGCAGATACTGCTTGCCGGTGACTGTCGGATAGGTGCCGGTGGCGCAGCGCTCGAAGATCGGCGTGCCGATTTCGGCCTCGAGATTGGCGACCGCCTGCGTCACTGCCGGCTGCGAGGTGCTGAGTTCGCGCGAGGCACAGCTGACCCCCCCCATCTTGCCGATCACCTGCACCATCCGCAAATGGCGAAGGTTCGGGATTTCCGCAAATTCGGTCATGGCTTCCTCCTGAATTTCCTTCTGTCGGCCGCCGGTCGCGGCAACGACAGATGGCGAACATCCATGCCCCGCGTCACGCGGGGCGCATGTCAGGAAGGGCAACGCCCTTCTCACTCCCGATCCTACGATAGGCTGAGCGTCGCCGCGAACCAATAGGAACTCGCCCCGAGGCATAGGTTCTTGGC
Source organism: Ensifer sp. MJa1 (assembly GCF_037026475.1). Lineage (NCBI taxonomy): Bacteria > Pseudomonadati > Pseudomonadota > Alphaproteobacteria > Hyphomicrobiales > Rhizobiaceae > Ensifer > Ensifer sp. MJa1. The sequence goes on from NZ_JAKUMO010000029.1 coordinate 14,794, forward strand.
GCACCGGGATGGAAACGTGCAGACAAACCCGCGAAAAACCAGCCGCCACAAGCCGCAACCCCATAAGTTTTGCGACTAAGCTGTCCACGTTCGCGAGTGAAGAGGAAACAATCATGTCTTTCATCCCCCACGGTCGACATTTCATCGCCGGCGCGCGCATCGCGACCGATGCGCAGTTTCGGTCCGCACCTGCTCGTGGTACGGCGCATGCGTTTTCGGTCGGAACTCCAGCTCTCGTCGATGCCGCCTGCCGTGCCGCGGAGGAAGCCTCCTGGACCTATGCTGCCTCCTCGCGGGAAGAGCGCGCCGTCTTTCTCGAAGCGATTGCCGAGGAGATCGAAAGACGAGCGGAAGGGATCACCGCGATCGGCAGCGCGGAGACGGGCCTGCCCGAAGCACGCCTGATTTCCGAGCGTGGACGTACGGTCTCACAGCTTCGCCTCTTTGCTGCCCATATACGCAGGGGCGACTATCTCGACCGACGACACGATGCGACGCTGCCCGATCGTCAGCCGTTCGCCCGACCCGACCTTCGCCTGATGCAGCGTCCGGTCGGGCCGGTTGCGGTGTTCGGCGCTTCGAACTTTCCCCTGGCGTTTTCAGTCGCCGGCGGCGATACGGCCTCGGCGCTCGCGGCCGGCTGCCCTGTCGTCGTCAAGGGACATTCCGCTCATCCGGGCACCAGCGAGATCGTCGCCGAAGCCGTTGCTGCCGCCGTCAAGGCCTGCGGCCTGCATGCCGGCGTCTTCTCGCTTATCCAGGGAGGCCGACGCGAAGTCGGCGAAGCGTTGGTGCAGCACCCGTTGATCCGAGCCGTTGGCTTTACCGGATCGCTTGCCGGAGGACGTGCTCTCTTCGATCTCTGCATGAGACGGCCGGAGCCGATCCCTTTCTTCGGGGAACTCGGCAGCGTCAATCCCATGTTCCTATTGCCCGCGGCCGTTGCCGCGCGTGGCGAAGCCCTCGGCAAGGGCTGGGCAGCATCGCTGGTGATGGGCGCGGGGCAGTTCTGCACCAATCCCGGCATTGCGGTCGCGATGAACGGTCGGGATGGCGCCATTTTCGCCGAAGCCGCACGCACAGCACTCAGCGAGGTGGGCTCACAGGTGATGTTGACCGACGGCATCGCCAGCGCTTATCGCGACGGAAGTGACCGTATCGCTGGAGAAACCGGCGTGGAGACGCTGCTCACCTCCGAGTGCAACCTGCGCAATGCGACGCCCTACCTTTTCCGAACCACAGGTCGCGACTGGCTTTCCAACCATTCGCTCGCAGAGGAGGTCTTCGGTCCGCTCGGCTTGATCGTCACGGTACAAACGCTTGATGAGATGAAGGACATAGCTCGATCGCTCGCCGGGCAACTGACGGCCACCATCCACATGGACGAGGCGGATAGCGAGGCTGCGGCGTCGCTGTTGCCGATCCTGGAGCGCAAGGCGGGACGCGTGGTTGCGAACGGCTTTCCGACGGGCGTCGAGGTGTGTGATGCGATGGTCCACGGCGGCCCCTACCCGGCGTCGACCAATTTCGGTGCCACGTCCGTCGGGACGCTTTCCATTCGCCGATGGCTGCGACCGGTCTGCTACCAGAATCTCCCTGAAAGCCTGCTGCCCTCGGACCTGCGCTAAAGAAACGTCCCGCGCCCTGACGCAAGCCAGGGCGCGGTGGAGAACTCAAGCCTTGGGCTCGAGCGCGTGCAGGCTCATGGCCAGCGAGACGGACGTAAAATATCCGACGACCACGAGCAGTTCGGCAATGGCCGCGCGGCCGAGTTCCTGGTCGTAAGTCGCGAAACGGGCATCGTCCACCTTGGCGCCGGCGAGGATCTCCGATACCGCGTCACAGATTGTGCCGAGCCGCCCCGCAGACACTTCCGGCCGCCGCTTCTCCAATAACGCAGCAACCACCGGCTCCGGCACGCCGGCCTTCAACGCGTGGCGGCGATGATTGTTGATCACGTAGGGCGCGTTCCAGAAAATGGCCGTGGCGAGGATCGCCACTTCCATTTCCACTTCGCTGAGGACGGACGTCTGGTCGATGTGCGTGCCAATGATTTCCATGCCTTCGGCGAGCCGCGGGTTGTGTAGCCAGATATTGAACGGTGTCGGAATGCGGCCGCGCCCCTCGCCGAGCCGCTCGATGATCTTCTTCTGTTCGGCGCTCGCCCGGTCTGGGTCGATGCGCTCCAGTCTGTTCTCCGTCATGTCTTCTCCTTGCGCTAGAAAGGTGCGCGCAGGATCCCGCATCGGTGCATTGCGCGCCAATTCGAGTCCTGCGCCAAGGGATAGGAGTTCTACCGCCCGCCGAGCGGCTTCATGGAGGTCGCTCTAACCGAGCAGCTTCGCTGCATCCCGCGCCATGGACATGTCCGCGACCGCCGCCACCGCCTGCTTCTGCTTCAGGCTGCCAAGGCCGATGAACATGTCCTGCATGTAGCCGACATCGCCGTCGCTCACCGAAAGATCCTTGGTGTAGGGGCGCTGGACCTGGTTGAAGTCCCAGACCGCCTTCGCCGACGCTTCGTCGAATTTCTTCTTCTGGATGCTCTTGCGCGCGGCGAAGAATGCCTCCTGCGCTTCGGTCGTCATCAGGTAGTCGTAGAGCGCGCCATAGGCCGCCATCACTGCCACGAGACCCTCGCGCTTGCCAGTAGTAGCGGCATCCGAGGCGTAGGCCGTCTGGAAGGTATATTGGGGCAAGGCCTGCCACATGTTGCCTTCTTCGAGCACCACAAGTCCGTCCTTGTCGTTGAGATGCGAGATGCTCGAGCAGCAGGCATCTGCCTCACCCTTGACGACGGACTGGTAGGCCTGGTCGTTGCTGCCCTTATCGACGAAAGTCACCTGACTGGCATCGACACCCTTCTCCTTTAAAAGCTGCAGCATGAGGGCATGCAGCAGGCCGAGTTTCGGGCCGACGGCAATCGACTTGCCTTTGAGGTTGGTGAGCGTGGCGATGCCATCGGGCTTTGCGAAGACGGTCAACGCCACCTTCTTCATGCCGGCGCCGACGATCTTGACCTTGGCGCCCTGCTCAATCCGGGAGAGCACCATGTTGTAGCCCGAGACCATGCAGACGTCCCCGGCGCCCGCTGCAATCGCATCGAAGGGGCCAGTCGCGCCGGGGGCTTCCAGCACCAGTGCGTCGACGCCGAACTTCTTGAAGTAGCCTTGCTGTTCCATCAACGCGTTCAGCGTCGCGTTCTCGAGCCCTGGATTGCTGACGATCTTGATCTGCGTCGAAGCGGCGCGTGCAATATGCGGCAAAGTCAGTCCACCTGCGGCAAGGCTTAAGCCGGCAAGGCCAGCACCACGCAGGAATATGCGGCGGTTGAACGTGTTTGTCATCGGCGATCTCCTCTTTTTGCCGTCGTCGCGACAGGCTCAACGCCAGCGGCCGTCCGCGCCAATTCAAAAACGCGCGCGGGAGATTGATTGTCTGTCTTCGCCCGCAGGACGGGCCCGCTTCCTATCGCCAGCGCCGCATTTCCGATTGGCGCAATGGCCCGCCTTCATGGAGCATGAGGACCACTGGAGTGGGCTTGACGACCGCTCGGACTGAGGCCAAAGCCAAGGAGGAGAACGATGCAAATCGCTGATCGATTGAGGGGCCCGCCCCTCATCCCTGGCCGTCTGAGATGGGTCCTTGGCCGTCAACTTAGAGCGGCAGGCTTCTTTTTGCTGTCCGTCACGAGCGCCGCCACGACCGAGTGTGAGCCAGGAATGTTCGGCGATAGCTTCGATTTCCCTTGGTAATGCCGCGCAGCAAGCTAAAGGGGCTCACCGTCGGCACAAGGGTCGGCCCGCCCGGCAAGCCGCCCTTGCTCTTGATGCCGGGGCTGGTTTCTATTGGTGTCGCTTCTGATCAATGGCCTCCTGTTGAGGAGCGTCCAGCCGATACGCGACCTTGCATGCCTATTGCCAGGCCTTGAGGTCGGCGCCAGGGGCCACACTGTCAATGTAGACTGCCCCTACCTCTCGTCGAGTCCTCGGCACCTCCGGTGCCTCGCATTGTGAATTCTTGTGTTGGTGGGCGGCCAGGCTAGTTACGTGGAATGCGTGCCGCCAAGCGCAGCCGAGAATTCCGCTGCCCGTAGTCTGTTCCGCCCGTCAGCAAAGATCGCTCCTCCCACCGCGGCGACATCAACGCCAAGAGTCTCCAGCCGAACAAAGTGCTCTGGGCCGATCTTCCCGTCGACGACGGTGTATAAGCCATCGGGTCGTTTCGCGAGGCGCTCGAAAGCACGTTCGTCGAAAACTGCCCCGCCCGCCGGTGCTGTTAGCAGTAGACACCCATCGATGGCCCCAAGAAGTCGGCGCGCCCCGCACTGCACTCACTCTATGGCCGCCGGTAATCCCGGCGGCCCATTTTTTAACGTGAATGGTTATGCCCATATTCAACTCATCTCGATTTTCGCGGCCGGATCGCATGCCGTTCCCTTTTCGAACCGTCCTCTGGCTGAAGCATCCTGCGAAATTCATCCCGCCGCTCATGAATGGACGCTATCACCGGCCCCATCGGAATGCCGATGCCAACGAGCACCGCTTGCGACAGTTGGAGGCTCGCTTCGATGGTCTCTGGCACCGCATCGGTCACTTGGAGCTCGTATAATTCAGTCGCGTGCACCGCATCCCGTGCGCGGGCGACAATGGTGAGATCCGCCCGCTCGGATCTTGCAGAGGAAACGATGGACGCCACTGCCTCGGCATTATCCAAGGTCACAACAAGCGCGCGAGCACTCTGGATTCCGCAGCGTCGGAGCAACTCGGTTCGGGTGGCATCACCATAGTAGATCGTAGTGCCGCGCCCTCGCTCCTTGCCGACAAGCACGGGATCGGCGTCGATTGCCAGGAACCTCAACCCATGTCTCGTGAGCATCTCAGCGACCAGTTGCCCGACACGTCCATATCCAACCACGATCACACGCTCTAAGCCGTCGTCTTGCTGGGGCGTTAATCCTGCAAACGAAGGATCGGCCGCACCGGTAGGTGCCCGGTCGCGGTCTAGCAGGCGCACCAGCAAGGGAACGACGATCATTGTTAAGGTTGCAGCAACTGTGGCAGTGGCGGCAACGGCACCAGGGACCACATTGCCGGCCACAGCAGCGCCGATAAGGATCAATGCGAACTCACCGCCAGGTCCTAGGATGAGCGCGACCTCGCCGGCATTGCGGGTCGTCAGTCCTGACAGGCGCGCGATGGGAAAGAGGGTCAGAGCTTTTACGGCAAACAGGCCGACCGCAACGCCGAGGGTGACGACCGGGTTGGCAATGATCTCGGACAGATCCAAGCGAGCTCCAACGGATACGAAGAAGAGCCCAAGCAAAAGCCCCTGGAACGGTTGGATGGTAACCTCGATCTGGCGACGATACTCGGTTTCAGCGAGTAAGAGACCCGAAACGAAAGCACCCAGCGCCATGGACTGCCCACTGAGGGCTGTGATCAGGCCAGAACCGATGACGACGAGGAGGCATGCAGCGACGAACAATTCGTTACTTTTTGTCGTCGCGACCAGCTTGAACAAGGGCCGCAGGATGAGGCGACCGAGGCCGGCCATCGCGAAAAGCGCCACTACAGCAGGCGCCAGGGCATACATGAGGCCGGCGCCGAGCCCTGTCCCCCCACGTGTACCCAAAATCGTCACCATGAACAGGAGAGGCGCCACCGCGAGATCCTGGAAGAGCAGTACCGCGAAACTGGCCCGTCCAACCGTCGTGTTCAGCAGTCTGCGCTCAACAAGCGACGGTATGATGATCGCCGTCGACGACATGGCGAGCGCACTGCCCAGCACCACCGCTGACGCCGGCGTTTGGCCCAGAAAACCCGCGACGGCCGCGAGGATGGCTGTCGCGGTGAGAACCTGCAAGCCGCCCAATCCGAAGACGAGTTTACGCATTAACAGAAGGCGGCTCCACGACAGCTCGAGCGCGATCATAAAAAGCAGGAATGCTACACCAAATTCCGAAAGATGCGCGATCTGTCCGGCGTCAGTGATAGAGATTGCAGACAGCCAAGGCCAATCTCCTGCGAGTGCTCCAAGACCGAAGGGACCAAGCAGGACTCCGGCCGCGAGAAACCCAAAGACCGGGCTCACTTTCAATCGACCAAACAGTGGCACTATGACGCCGGCCGTCGTCAGAAAAAGCAGAAGCTCCTTGTAGTTTTCTAGTCCTGGCGTCATCGATAGCTCACAACCATTGCGTCAGAGTGACGGGTTCATACCAAGCCGACTGTCATCTCTTCCTCCCCTGAAAGATCGTACTCTCATTTTCAGAGGAATGTTCCCGGGAGTGGTACTCCAGGCCGGCCGCGACGACAGTTCGAGCTTCGTGACGTCAGCAGGTTCGTACGCCTCCCAACCCCGCGCCGGGGACCAACACCTAAGTGGCTACCGGCGCGTGAAACGGGAGAACAAGCTTGTTTCGTATGCCGACCAGGAAAGACGTCGCGCGAAGCGATCACCGAACGCGCCACACGATTTAGCATCGAGCTATCGCACGAGCGGGCCATATGAGGCCGTGACGGAGCTTTGTGCACTTGGAGCAGCTGTCGAAGCGCCCGACGAAATCACGATTAAGGCCTCTGCTTCAGATCGCACCCCTCGCAGGGCCACCAACAACTTCTTTGAGCGAAAGACACGACAAAGCTTGGATAGGTATTGCAAGAAACCTTCATGTTGGCCGTCGGGCCATATCACCGCGAGAAAGATATCGACTGGCTCGTCGTCGGGTGCTTTGAACTCGATCGGTTCGCGCAGGGTAACAAGGACTTTTGCCGGAGCTACCAAACCCGGAACAAACGCGTGCGGTAAGGCAAAGCCTTCCCCGAAACCTGTAGAACCAAGAGCCTCCCGGTCAAGCAGGCCGTCTAGAATGACACTGGCTGGGACCAGAGTGCGCTGCGCCAGGTGAGATGAAATGGCCTGGAGAACCGCCCGTCCGCCCGTCGCCGGCACGCCGAGCATCAAGTCATCTTCAAAGCCGAGTTTTTCATCATTCATCTTCTCCTCCCCACTTCTATCTGGCCGTCAATGATCGCGCTGGTTTCACTCCATATTACCCAATTCTGACCCGAGTTCCGAGTTCGCCCGGCTTTGCGGCCTTTTTGGCGCGATCGACATCCCTATGAGTTCTCGGCCGGAATGGATAGATCGTGACGTCGCGGTCGCCTCCATGTAACGACAACATAATTTGCTCGAGCAGCGCTCGAACTGTCCCATCCAGCCGCCACCTGCGAAGCGGGCCTTTCACAGCTTAGCGGATAGCGAGGCCTCATCGCACACCTTTGCGATTGGAGTTACAAACGTCCGCTTTAGCCCGATCAGCACCGCAGCGACGACGTGATTAGATGACGCCTCCCGTCAGAGATCTAAGAGCTGGCCTTGCCTTCGCGCTTTTCCGACGCCGGCCAGCACTTGGCTTTAGCCGAATTGGGCTATCTCCTATTTTGTTTTTAACTACATTAGACTTTAGTATAATTTCAGGACGCAGGGAGGTAAGCATGGAACGCTTGGAAGCCGAAAAGCTCGAAACCGACGCTGCCACAAAGGTCTGGTCCGTCCATGATTTCTGCAAACGGTACCGCCTTTGCGACGACGAGGAACGTCGTTTGATGCGCCTGTTTGGTTTGTTCGCCACATCCCGTGAACTCCTGAACAACGCTCAACGCAATCCCAAGTGGCGGTAATGCGGGTTGGCTGCCATGCATTACTTACGCGCGGCCGTCTTGCTCTCGCTCTTTTTCCTGAGTTCTTACGCTTGGGCCGAGAAGCGCGTCGCGCTGGTCATTGGAAACTCGGCCTACCAGCACGCACCGCAGCTTTCAAACCCCCAGAATGACGCCAGCGATATGGCGTCGAAATTGGCAGGAATGGGGTTCGTGGTGGTGACGGGCCACGACCTCGATCTCACGGGAATGCGCCGGTCGATCCGAGAATTTGTCGGCAAGGTTGAAGGCGCCGACGTAGCGCTCTTTTTCTATGCCGGTCATGGTCTGCAGGTAAACGGCGGCAACTACATAATCCCGGTCGACGCGCAGCTTCGTTCAAACAACGATTTGGATTTCGAGGCGTTGCCGATAGAGCTTGTGCTGTCTGCGATGGAGCGCAACGCCAAGGTCAATCTGGTGTTCCTGGATGCGTGCCGCGACAATCCACTCGCTGCGACATTGGCCCGATCCATGGGAACCCGATCCATGACCGTTGGCCGGGGGTTAGCGAAACTCGATACCGGCGTGGGCTCGCTGATTGCGTTTTCCACGCAACCCGGAAACGTTGCCCTTGACGGCACTGGCAGAAACTCCCCGTTCACGACGGCGCTGCTGAAACACCTCGGCACGCCCGGGCAGAGTATAACGGATGACCTGATCGCAGTGCGTCGCACAGTCTTACAGGCCACTGATGGCAAGCAGGTTCCCTGGGACAGTTCATCCCTAACGGGCCCCGTCGTTCTCAATCCGTCGCCAGCTGCGGCCACGGCAACGAGCCCGGCCGCTACGACAGATCCCGATAGAACCGTGGAGCTTGCATACTGGAATTCCATCAAGGATCTGACCGAAAGCAGCTTCTTTGAAGCATACCTTCAGGAATACCCCAATGGCGCGTTCGCAACGCTTGCGAAGTTGAAGATTGCGGCAATCGCGGAACGCGAAAAGGAACGGCATGCGACGGAACAGGAGAAGACGGATTCCAAGCGCGCCGTAAACCCGAAAGACAACGCCAGCCAAACCAACGTCGCCGCGATCGAGCAGACCACCCCGGGGGCCCAGACGTCAGCTTCGCCACCGGGCACCATGGCCGCCGGCGACCTCGCATTCGCCACCCAAAGGGAACTGGCGCGGATTGGATGCCTCAGCCAGATCGACGGCAAGTGGGGTGAGAGCAGTCGGAAGGCCCTGCAGGCCTATGCCGAGCGCAAGGGGCTCAAGCTGGCTTCGCTCGCCCCCACCGAGGAACTCCTGAACGGGCTGAAAGCGATCGGCAACCGTGTCTGCCCACTCATCTGCGGCAAAGGAATGGAGGTCCGCGACAACCGTTGTGTGGAACCCGGTCTGAGTGCTTACGACGGCGCATGGTACTTAACACGGTATGCAAAGACGGACTGCGGCGACTGGCGCGAACTCTCGACACTCCTTTTCGTACGAAACGGCGTAATTTCGTCTAGCTCTGGGTTTTCGGGAAAAATCTCCAGCAACGGGTCCGTCAATATTGCCACCACCTTCGTCCATAAAGGGAGGAAAGGAGGCAACACTCTGACGGGAATGATAAAAGGAGGCAAAGGGACCGGCAGGTTTAGGGGGACGGGAGCAGGCAGCGGCTGTTCGGGAACAATTTCCATGAAAAAGATGTAGAGCAAACATGATGAACCCATCGGCGTAGTGACAACGCCGCACCAACCGACGGCAGTGTCAAGAAACGTGGTATTGGCCAGGACGATCTTGAGCCATATTGGGAAAGGACCCTTGTCTTGGCGCGTCCGCCTATTCCCCAACAGAACGCGTTTCCACCAGACGAGTACTATAGATTTCAGCGGGCCAACTCCGCCAACTTGAAGTCGAAATTGGTTCGGGAAATCGCGCTTTGCACAGCGCCGGCGGCCGTTGTTCGTATGGGGCATACTCCAAAAGATTGCGCGCAACTGCAGGTCAAATTCGCTTGCCTGGGAGCCAGAATGGCAGACAATTCCAGACGAGTTTCCTGTGGGTGAGCAAGCCCAGCGTCGCAGTGGACGACACCGGCAGCTGCCCTTCGACGGAGGAGAAGATGGCCGCCAACCATTCAGAGCCCAGCGGACCCGACCTCGCCTTCGGCATTGCGCTCGCCGATCTCCCCGATGGCGGCAAGTTGGTCGGTCATCGCGATGGCGAGCCGGTGCTTCTGGTGCGCCGCGGATCCGAGATCTTCGCGATAGCCGCCAGCTGCTCGCATTACGGTGGGCCGCTGGTCGATGGCCTCATCACCGACGACACCGTTCGCTGCCCCTGGCATCACGCCTGCTTTGATCTGCGCACCGGAGAGGCCCTGCGTCCTCCGGCGTTATCGCCGCTCCCCTGCTGGTCGGTTGAACAGCGCGGCGACAAAATAGTCGTCGGCGAGAAACTTAAGAAGCAGTCGCCGGTTTCACGCGAAGGCGATGCCGGAGCGGCTCCCGAAAAGATCGTCATCGTCGGTGGCGGCGCCGCCGGCTTTGCCGCCGCCGAAAGACTGCGGCGCGAACAATTTCAGGGCGCCATCGTCATGATCAGCGATGACGAGGCGCTGCCCGTCGACCGCCCTAACCTTTCGAAGGACTATCTCGCCGGTAAGGCGCCGGAGGATTGGATCCCGCTGCGCAAGGAGGGCTTCTATGCCAAGAACGGCATCGACTTGCGCCTCGCAACCAGGGTTGCCGGCATCGACGTCCGCGCCAGCGAAATCTTACTCGCCGATGGGGCACGGGTCGCCTTCGACAGACTGTTGCTGGCGATGGGCGCCGAACCGGTTCGCCTGACCATACCCGGCGCCGACCAGCCTCATGTCCACACGCTGCGCTCGCTTGCCGACAGTCGGAAGATCATTGCGCAAGCCGGCACCGCACGTAGCGCCGTCGTCCTGGGCGCCAGCTTTATCGCCCTCGAAGTTGCCGCTGCCCTTCGGGGCCGCGGTGTCAAGGTGCATGTGGTGGCGCCCGAGGAACGGCCGATGGAACGGATACTGGGGCCGCAGATCGGCGATTTCATCCGTACCCTGCATGAGGAAAATGGCGTCATCTTCCACCTTGGGGATACCGCGGCGAACATCGGCGCAACGGAGATCCAGCTGAGCAGCGGCGGCATCCTGGCCGCAGACATGGTCGTTGCCGGCATCGGCGTGCGGCCGCGGGTCGGTCTCGCCGAAGCGGCCGGGCTCGCGACCGATCGCGGCGTCCTGGTCGATGCCTATCTGGAGACCAGCGCGCCGGGCATATATGCGGGCGGCGATATTGCCCGGTGGCCCGATCCCCATAGCGGCGAGAACATCAGAGTGGAGCACTGGGTGGTGGCGCAGCGGCAAGGCGCTGCGGCCGCACTCAACATGCTCGGACGCCAGAAGAAGTTCAGGGATGTGCCGTTCTTTTGGAGCCAGCATTACAACGTTCCCATCAACTATGTCGGCCATGCCGAGACATGGGACGAAATAGAGGTCGAAGGCGACATTCCCGCCAAGGACTGCCTCCTGCGCTTCAAGCGCGGCGGACGCGTGTTGGCGGTCGCCACGATCTTCCGCGACACCGAGAGCCTCGAGGCAGAACTGGCGATGGAGCGGGGGGATCGTGATGAGACAACTTAGTGAAGAAGGTCGACGAACCCTGGGTGGGATTGCAGAGCGGTACGGGGTCAGCCTCGGAGCGGTGGAGCACCTTCTGATGGCGGTTATCGCCGGGCAGGCGACACAGGCCCAGTTCAATCATCCCGATCTAGGTGGGATGGGGCAATGGTCGCAGGGCGGCATGATCATGGTCGGCGACATGTTCAATAACGCGCTGAAGGCAAACGTGGCCGGGGTTTGTTCCGAGCTTGCGGCCTTGGTGCGCGGCACGGATTTGCTGCGCCCGCAGACGTCACACCAGGCCCAATATCAAGACCAGGGGGGCGGCGTCAGCCTGTTCGTGCCGGGTGCGTTTTCGGCTGGGAACTGGTGGCCCGAGGAGCTCGGGCATCCTGCCTCGACCGGGGCGCAGAACGACCTGCGGTATGCCTTTTTCCCGACAACCCGACGGCTAGCGATCGACATCGGCGGCCGGGTGATGGTCTATGACACGAAGGACCATCGCATTGGCGGGTTCTCGCAACAGCAAGGCGGCGACCAGTCGCTGAGCTTCACCTCTCAGTATGGACTGGTGAAGATTTCGGAACTGGTTTTGATACGGCAGGGCGGCAAGGAACCGAGAGACACGCCGATCGACGAAGCAGCCACCGCCACCGCTGCGCCGTCGATGTTCGCATCGCCCGCGTCAGAACCCGCCGAGCCACAACAGAGGGCACATCCAGCGCCGGAGGCGGTTCGGTCGGATGAGGACATCTTCGACAAGATCGAACGCCTCGCGGCACTTCATGCGAAAGGCATTCTCACGGATCAGGAGTTCGAGGCGAAGAAGACAGAGTTGCTCAGCCGACTATAGCATTCAATCAGCGGGGCTTTGAAACCTGAACGCCCCACGGCCGACCTCGCCTTGAGCGGATTCGAACCAACTTCCGTGCCCATTGTTAATTAAGCCAATACGTTAATTAACAAAATTGCTGTTTCGTTTATCAAGGCGCGAAGCTCGCCGAAATCAATCGGCGCAAGACACAGGCCGAGCTTCGGCAGCGGAAAATTGCCTTATATTACAACGACGCAGAGCGCAAACATGGACGGGCAGCGCGGTTGGTCACCTAGCGCCTCCGCGAGTTCGTCGTTGGTATCTGTGGCTCGAGCGACAATTGGCAGTCAGGTCAACGGGGCGTGACGTGCTACTCGTTCGCGTCGACCCAGGAAAACAACTCGTCGATATCGCGATGCCCCTCGATGATATTGACGACCTCGAAACGTTCGTCGACGTAGCGGAAAAAGATGACGTATCCCTTGAACGCCGCGCTGCGTATATCGGAGCGCAATTCCGGCCGTGCTCGGCCAAGAGTGCCGGGAAGGTCGGCCAGTGTCCGGCATTTTTGCCGAAGCTCTCCGACAAACCGACGTCCCACGACCAAACTACCGCTCTGTCGAGTGATGTATTCGAGAATATTGACCAGGTCTGTGAGTGCCGAAGGCAGCATACGAAGCTGCGGCACCCTTAGAAGCCTTCCTTGGTCAGCTGGTCGGCCTTGGCTTCAAGCGCCGCGTCAATATCTGCGTCGGATGCTTCGCCGCCATCGGCAATCGATTTGTTGAGCAGGCTGGTTAGAGCCCTCAGCTTCTGCTCGCGTTCCTCGACGAGGCGCAATCCTTCACGCACCACTTCGCTGGCGGAACCGTAACGGCCATCCTTCACGATGTTAGATACAAAGGCTTCCCAGCGGTCACCAATGGAAACGTTCATGTCCACACACCTCCAATTGCGTCACAGCATGCCATAATAACAATATTTGCGCAATTATTGACACTGCGGCAGAATCTCAAATGCGAACGATCGATCCCACTTTCAAGAAGCCTTGAGCCGATGCTATTGCCGCCTTTGCGCCATCAGCATCGGCTCAAGCGAAAACACCGCGCGCAGCCGCCGGTCGTGTTGATGTGTCCTGCCCGCTCGGGAGCTCAGGCGACGAAGAGAGCAGCATTTCCGCCACAGAAGCCCGCCGGTTTGGCCTTGTCCGCCGCTGAGGGCACGGTTCATCAGACGACCGATAGCACGGTGCTTTGGCGCCACGCGATCGTAATCGCTATGGGCTCGAAGCTTCAGCTCAGTGCCGTGAGCCTAGAAAGCGGCGGCAGGTTCTTCCGGACCCTGCAACCTCCCCTCCCCTCCCCGAAAACTCCCGGACACATCATGCAGGAACAGCGGTACAGTTCCGACCGCACGCGGCTCCACCAGGCCTGCGCGCCCAGCGATGGCAACCAAACCAATCATTCGCTGGTGCGCTGAGTCCCGGTCAGTGCTCAGTAGACTAATCGCGTTCGTATCGTTCCAGGAATTTCGCGTAGGGCCTGAAGAATCTCGTCGGCATTTTCGGAGATCCCGTCGGCCTCGACCACCACATAGCCCGTGTCGCCAAGCGTCTGAAGGAACTCAGCGACGATGTTCAGCCCGCGCGACGAGAAGATCTCGTTGAGCTGGATGAGCATTCCCGGGCGGTTTTCATGCACGTGAATGAAACGCGTGCCGTTCGGGCGCTCGGGCAGTTGTACTTGCGGAAAGTTCACAGCGCCCATCGTTGAGCCGATGTCGGAATACTCGACCAGCTTCCTTGAAACCTCCCCGCCGATGCGCTCTTGGGCTTCCTCAGTGGAGCCGCCGATATGCGGCGTCAGAATGACATTGCTCAAGCCTTGCAACGGCGTCTCAAACCGATCGTTGTTCGATGCCGGCTCCTTGGGGAACACGTCCACCGCGGCACCCGCCAGATGCCCGTCGTTCAGGACTTTCGCAAGCGCATCGAGATCGACCACCGTGCCGCGAGAATTGTTGATGAAGATGGCGCCCTTCTTCATGCGGCGCAATTCGGTTTCGGTAATCATGTTATGCGTCGAGGGTGTTTCGGGAACGTGCATCGTCACATAGTCAGAGATTTCGAGAAGGTCACCGAGCGAAGCCATCGACTCCGAATTGCCCCGGCGCAGCCGATCGGAAAGATCGAAGTAGCGCACGACCATGCCCATGCTTTCCGCAAGCGCACTGAGCTGCGATCCGATATTGCCGTAGCCGACAATGCCGAGCGTTTTGCCGCGGACCTCCCGGCTGCCGACAGCGGACTTCTCCCACCCACCTTGATGCGCGGAAGCCGAGCGCGGAAAAATCTGTCGTGTCAGCATGATAATCTCGCCGATCACAAGCTCGGCCACCGATCGCGTGTTTGAATATGGTGCATTGAACACCGGAATGCCGCGCCGCCGCGCTGCATCCAGATCGACCTGGTTCGTACCGACGGAAAAACAGCCAACGGCGATCAATTTCTTGGCGGATTCGAAAATCTCGTCTGTCAGCTGCGTGCGGGAACGAATGCCGATGATATGAGCGTCGGCGATGTGGCGCTTAAGATCCTTGTCATCGAGCGCCTTCGGCAGATGAATGAGGTTGGTGTAGCCGGACGACGAAAAATAGTCCACCGCGGTCTGGCTAATGCCTTCCAGCAGAAGCACGGAAATTCGGTCGCGCGGGAGAGAAAGTTGGCGGCTCATAAATATTGCTCCGGTTTCCGAAAGGCCGATGTGGCTTCGGCGCCTATGAAGGTTTAAGCGGCCGGAAAGGCTAATATCAACCCTTGATACCGCGAACATCTCAACGTACCGCGGTTCTCCATGCTTCCCACTCAAAGGTTGGCGAGAAAGGGTGACCTAGATGGCAATGGCAACGACCCCGCGCTGATTTTCCCAACCCAGCCAGCCTTTCCGGCGGCATCAGCAGGCGAATGAACCCGTTCGGCTTGCAGTCTCGTGTCGGTTGACGCTGGCTAGTGTTAAGAAATCTACGTTTGCATTGGCTTCTCTGCGACGTAGAGGAATCTGGATAGTCTCCGCGCTGCGGCCAATTCAGCGGTTGTCTTCAAAAAGACCTGCCTGCTTTCGAACCAGTCCGCGCCCTCCTCTTCCAACAGCGCAGCACGGCGCGATTGGCGAGCGCGGTAGAGGCGCAACGCCAGATTTGAGACAGCTTCCGTCGTGTCTCTGCAGAGACTTAGCTCGAAACCGGCTCTCTCAAGCATGAGCTCATTAAATGCCGTAGGGACGATATGAAACTTTCCCTGAGACGCCCGGATGTCCAATTCTTCCTTCGAAACAGCTCCGGTCAGGACGCACGCATCAGTCAGAATCAGCCGACCGCCCGGCCTGAGTAGCCTGAACCAGTCTGCGAACACCTCGCGACGGGACGCCAGGTGTATGATTGCGTCAATGCAGGAGATGACGTCGAATTCTCCCTTGTCGAACGGCAGTCGCTGGCTGCAATCGGCGACAACAAACGTTGCACCCAGCGGCAGATGCGCGGCCGCAGCCAATGCCTTTGCGTGCTCGATAGCGGCCTCTTCAATATCGACGCCCGTCAGCCGACATCCCGTGGCGGCGGCGATCGCAATCGATGGGCCGCCAGACCCGCAAGCGACATCGAGCAGTTTTCCCTGAGGATTTTCTTGGACAAGTCCGATTATTTCGCCTTGTTCGCCAAGCGACCGCCATCCTTGTTGGCCGAGGTCCACGCCATAGGCCTCGAGTCTGACCTCGGCTGCGAGCCGGCTGCCGAAGCGCGAATACTGAGCGCTATAGAAGGTGAAGTTGCCCGCGTTGATTGACGGTTGCTTCTTGACGGTCATGGTCGAGGACCTCCCCTAGAAATCATACGCGGTTTCTGGCGGCGGCAAACGTCTGGGAGGCCACGTCGGCCATGGGCGGACGAAGAAGAGACGGTCGCGTTGTTTCTCGATGTCCCCGGGCTCAAGCTGGCGGATCGGCTACGATGCAAGCTGCGCGCTCGGCGACAATAGCCGCGAGATCGGCCTCAGCACGAACGACATCTTCCTCGATTTCGCAACGCTTGGTTAAGTCAAGCGCGCTCTTGAGTTCCCGACGTTTTTCGATGTGCTATTGGCTGGCCTTGCTTTTGAGCGGCCCCAATCTGGGCGCTTCCTCCAGCCTATCGAGGCAATGTTCCTCGAGGATTGAACCACCTTCAACCATGCCGCAGTTGCAAGAGCCGTTGTGCGCGATATCGTTGCATCCGCGATTCGTCGCCTGGAGGAAAAATGCGTCAGCAGACAAAGCCGTTCATCGTTGAAATCAAACAATCCCGCAAGCCGAAACCCGGCAACCAAAAGCCCTCGATTTGGGGAAGCTTGGACCTGAGGCTGGCCGATGATCCCCTGCTCGAAGTGACGCAGGCGACGGAGCCAGCCACCGCCGAGAGCGACCGACCATAACGCGTCATTCGTTGGCTCGACCGCCAAGCCGCCTTGCGCGCTTCGAGCTCCTGTGACTGTAGATCGTGGAGAAAGGCTGCCGGGCGCTACGCGAGACCTGCCGCCTGGACGATTGCCCGATTGTCGTCTGCAAACGCTGTCAAACGGGATCGAAGATTGGGCGCATTGCCCGGCCTCGGCTCGATCTCGGGATCAAGTCAAATGCATCACGGCCGTGTCAGCAACATCGAGATGCCCTGTCCAACCCCGATGCACATGGTCGCGAGCGCGCGCCTGACGCCTCGCGCCTCAATCTCCAACGCGGCCGTCAGCGCCAAGCGCGCGCCGGACATGCCGAGTGGATGGCCGAGTGCAATCGCGCCACCGTTCGGATTGACGTGGGGTGCATCGTCCGCGAGCCCGAGTTGACGCGTACAGGCGAGGGCCTGGGCAGCGAAGGCCTCGTTGAGTTCGACGATGTCCATGTCGCCGATACCGAGCCCGTAGCGGCGAAGGAGCTTGAGAGTTGAATAGACGGGGCCTACTCCCATGATGCGTGGCGGGACGCCAATGGTTGCCGTCCCCTGAACGCACGCAAGCGGCTGGAGGCCGTACCGCTCGACGGCTCCCCCTGAGGCAAGAATGAGGGCAGCTGCACCGTCGTTGACGCCGGATGCATTGCCGGCCGTCACCGTACCATTGGCACGGAAAGGTGTCGGAAGGCTGGCCAGTTTCTCGATGGTCGTTTCGCGCGGGTGCTCGTCCTGTTCGACATAGGTCGTCTCGCCCTTACGACCCTTGATCGGGTAGCGGACAATCTCCCTGGCAAAACGGCCGTTCGCTTGCGCTGCCGACGCACGGATCTGGCTGCGTAGCGCAAAGTTGTCCTGATCTTCGCGCGAAATGGAAAAGCCGGCGGCGACGTTTTCCGCCGTCTCCGGCATTGTGTCGATGCCATATCGCTCTTGCATCTGCGGATTGATGAAGCGCCAACCGATCGTTGTATCGTAGATCTCGGCGTTGCGCTGGAACGGGCTTTCGGCCTTGGGCATCACGAAAGGCGCGCGCGACATGCTTTCAACGCCGCCAGCGACAACGATACCCGCTTCGCCCAGGCGGATTGCACGTGCAGCATAGGCTACGGCGTCCAGCCCCGAACCACAAAGCCTGTTGATGGTCGTTCCGGCAACGGTCTCCGGCAGTCCGGCAAGCAACGCAGCCATGCGCGCGATATTGCGGTTGTCCTCGCCCGCCTGGTTGGCGCAGCCAAGCACGACCTCGTCGACCGCTTCTGCCGGAACGGACGAGACGCGCGCCAACGCTTCGCGGATCACATGCGCGGCGAGGTCGTCCGGGCGCACGCTCGCGAGAGCACCGCCATAACGGCCAATGGGCGTGCGAACACCGCCGACGATGTAGGCTTCGTCCGTCATGTCCGGTCCTTGCTGTGTTCTGCGGCGAACATCGGCCCGCCCTTGTGTGCCGGGAAGCCGTAGCCGTTGATCATCACCAGATCGATATCGCCGGCACGCGCGGCGATGCCTTCGGTAAGCAACGACTTGCCCTCATCGACCATCGCCAGCAGAAGCCGGCCGGTGATCTCTTCCGCCGTAAAACTGCGCGGCTTGATGTTCTTGGCCGCCCGCGCCGCTTCGATGATGGCCGTAACCTCAGGATCGACGGCCCGTTCGCCCTTGGGATAGGCATACCACCCGCGGCCGCTCTTGCGGCCAAGGCGGCCCGCCTCGCAGAGCCGGTCGGCGATCTCGACATAGCGGGCGGCAGGATCACGCGTCGCCGCCTGCCGCTTGCGGCGCGCCCAGGCGATCTCCAGCCCGGCCATGTCGTTGACGGCGAAAATCCCCATCGGAAACCCATAGGCTTCGAGAGCCGCGTCGATCTCGTGCGGTAGCGCCCCATCTTCCAGCATGAACTCCGCCTCGCGGCGGTAGGCAGAGAAGACGCGGTTGCCGATGAAACCTTCGGTGACGCCGCAAACGATCGGCAACTTGCCGAGGCTTTTGACGAAGGCGAGCGCACTTGCCAGCACCTCCGGCGCCGTCTCAGCACAATCGACGACTTCGACGAGCCGCATGACATTGGCCGGAGAGAAGAAGTGCAGGCCCACCACCCGCGACGGATCGGCTGTGGCCGCGGCAATCGCGTCGGGGTCGAGGTAGCTCGTGTTGGTCGCAAGAATGGCGCCGGGCGCGACGATGCCGTCGAGCTTCTGGAACAGCTCCGTTTTGACCTTGATGTCATCGAACACCGCTTCAATGACGAGGTCGGCTCGCGCGAGGTCTCCAGCTTGCGCAGTCGTCTGCAGCCGCGCGAGGCAATCGTCGCGGCTGGTTGTGGTCAACCGCCCGGAGCGCATGGTCTTGTCGAGCGTTTCGGCGATGCGAGCCCGCCCGCTGGCGGCCGCATCCTCTGTCTGCTCCAGCGCAATGACGCGGTAGCCGGAGGTCAAGGCGGAAACAGCGATGCCGGATCCCATCAGCCCCGTGCCGACCACTCCGACGATCGCGATCGGCCGAGGTGATACCTTGTCGAGCCCCTCGACCTTGCCGGCCGCGCGCTCGGCGAAGAAGACGTGCCGCAGGGCAGCGGACTCGATTGAATCACGCAGGCGCAGGAAGGCCATACGTTCCTCGGCCAGTCCTTGTTTCAACTCGCGTTCACCGGCCGCCTTGACGAGGCGGACCGCCTCGGAGGGGGCAGTCTGGCCGCGGGCCTTCGCCGACACCTTTGCTTCGGCCGCGTTGATGGCAGCGGCGTCCGCTGGCGGAACTGCAATCATGCCCGTGCGGCGAAGCGGCTTGCCGGCCTGTGCCTGCGCGAAAGTCAGCGCAGCCGATACGGGATCGGCGGCAAGACTATCGGCCAGGCCAAGCGCCACAGCTTCGTCGGCCTTGACAGCACGTCCCGTTGCGATGAGGTCGATCGCGGGGACGATGCCGATCAGGCGCGGCAGTCGCTGGGTGCCGCCGGCCCCAGGCACGATGCCGAGCTTTACTTCGGGCAGTCCGAAGGATGCCTTTTCGCCGGCGATGCGGCCGTGGCAGGCAAGCGCTACCTCGCAGCCGCCGCCAAGGGCGGCGCCATTGACAGCCGAGACGATCGGCTTTTCGAAGGCTTCGATGCGCTCGATCACCTCAGGAAGCACGGGCGCCATCGGCGGCTTGCCGAATTCCTTGATATCCGCTCCGCCGATGAAGGTGTTGCCGGCGCCGGTGATCACGAGACCGGCAATCACCGGCTGATCGGCTGCATGGTCGAGCGCTGCCATCAGGCCGGACCGGACATGCGCGGAGAGCGCGTTTACGGGCGGATTGTTGATGGTAACGATCAAAACGTCGTCTTCGAGACGGGCGGAAACGCTCTCGGAAAACCGGATCTCGGCCATGTCGACAAACCTCAATCGGGGACGACGGCCGTGGCCTGTATCTCGATCTTGGCGCGGTCCTCGACGAGTGCCACCACCTGCATCGCTGCCATGGCCGGGAAGTGCCGGCCGATCACCTCGCGGTAGGCCTGGCCGATGCCGCGCAGATTGCCGACATATTCCTGCTTGTCGGTGAAGTACCAGGTCATCGTGGTGATGTGTTGCGGCTCAGCACCGCCGGCTGCAAGCACGGCTACGACATTTTTCAGCGTCTGGCGCACCTGCTCGACGAAATCGTCGGTCTCGAACTCGGATTGCGCATTCCAGCCGATCTGGCCACCGACGAAAACGGTGCGGCCGCGGGCGGAGACGCCGTTGGCGTAGCCGATGGGCTTCGCCCAGCCTTCAGGTTGCAGGATGGTGTGCATCGATCGTCTCCAGATGTTGTGTCAGCGCGGCGCGGATGTCGTCCGGCCATGCCAAAGAAGCGTGATTGTCGAGCGAGGTGGCAACGACCCGCTGTTTCGCCGTCCAGAGCACCGTGTCTCTCGCCGAGACCGTGTGCTCCATGTCGAGCGACGATCGGCCGAGACCGCGGACCGCCAAAACGAAATCGAGATCATCACCCTGAAAGCCGGGGCGGACGAAGGTAAGATCAAGGCGCACCGTCGGCACGCCGATCCGCCGCTCGTCGTTCATCTCCTTCCAGGGGAACCCGAGCGAGGCGAAGAAGTCTTCCGTCACCCCGACAAGGATGTTGAGGTAGGAGGGGAAATAGGCGATCCCGGAGGGATCGCAGTCTCCGAACCGCAGTGGCCTCTTGGTCCTGAACATCAAGATCGGACCTCAGTTGGCGAAAGCGGCGATGCCAGTGATGGCACGGCCGAGGATCAGCGCGTGGATATCGTGCGTGCCCTCGTAGGTGTTGACCACTTCAAGGTTGACGAGATGGCGGGCCACCGGAAACTCGTCCGAAATGCCGTTGCCGCCGAGCATGTCGCGGGCGGTTCGGGCAATCTCCAGCGCCTTGCCGCAGGAATTGCGCTTGAGGATCGAGGTCAGCTCGACTGGCGGATTGCCTTCGTCCTTCATGCGTCCGAGGCGCAGACACCCTTGGAGACCAAGGGCAATCTCCGTTGCCATGTCTGCGAGCTTCTTCTGGATCAGCTGGTTGGCGGCGAGTGGCCGGCCGAACTGCTTGCGGTCGATCACGTATTGGCGTGCTGTCTCGTAACAGGATTCCGCCGCGCCAAGCGCGCCCCAGGCGATGCCGAAGCGCGCGGAGTTGAGGCAGGTAAAGGGACCTTTCAGCCCGGTCACCTCAGGCAGCATGTTTTCATCAGGAACGAAAACCTCGTCCATGACGATCTGGCCGGTGATCGACGCGCGAAGCCCGACCTTGCCATGGATCGCCGGCGCACTCAGCCCCTTCCATCCCTTTTCGAGAATGAAGCCGCGGATGACGCCGTCGGCAGTCTTTGCCCAGACGACAAAGACGTCGGCGATCGGCGCGTTGGAAATCCAGGTTTTCGAGCCCGAGAGCAGATAGCCGCCATCGACCTTGGTCGCTTTGGTGATCATCGATCCGGGATCGGACCCGTGGTCCGGTTCTGTGAGGCCGAAGCAGCCGATCTTGGTGCCGGCGATCAGGCCCGGCAGATACTTGCGCTTCTGGCTTTCGCTGCCGAAGGTGTAGATCGGTACGATCACCAGCGACGACTGCACGCTCATCATCGAGCGGTAGCCGCTGTCGATGCGTTCGATCTCGCGCGCGATCACGCCGTAGGAGACGTAGTTGAGGCCGGCGCCGCCGTATTCCTCGGACACCATGGGGCCGAGCAGGCCGAGTTCGCCCATCTCGGCGAATATCGACGGGTCGGTCTTCTCGTGGCGGAAGGCCTCCTGGACCCGCGGTGCAAGCCGGTCTTCGGCATAGCCTTGGGCGGTGTGCCGCACCATGCGTTCTTCTTCGGTCAACTGCTGATCCAGGTTGAATGGATCCTGCCAGTCAAATGACGCTTTCGAACCGTGCATGTTCGACATCCCCCTCGTTATCGTGCTCTGTCCTTCATCAGCTCACGGCCGATGATGAGCTTTTGAACCTCGGTCGCGCCCTCGTAGATCCGGAGTGCACGGATCTCGCGATAGAGCCGCTCGGTAATCTCGCCGACGCGCACGCCGCGGCCGCCGAAGAGCTGCAGCGCCTGGTCGATGACCCATTGCGCATTCTCTGTCGCCGTCATCTTGGCCATCGCCGCTTCCCGCGTCGTTGGCCGCTTCTGCACGTCGCGCTGCCATGCGGTGCGGCAGGTCAAAAGCGCGGCGGCGTCGATCGCGGTCGCCATCTCGCCGAGCGTGCTTTGTGCTGTCGGCAGGTCGGCAAGCGTCGCGCCGAACATCTTGCGGCTCTTCGCATGGTTCACCGCTTCGTCGAGCGCGCGCCGGGCAAAGCCGATCGCGGCCGCGGCCACCGAAGGGCGGAAGATATCGAGCGTGCGCATGGCGATCTTGAAGCCTTCGCCCGGGCTTCCGAGAAGCTGCGACGCCGGGATGCGGCAATTGTCGAAGCGAAGCCGGGCGAGCGGATGGGGGGCGATCGTCTCGATGCGCTCGGCGATCGTGAAGCCCGGCGTATCGGCGAAGACCACGAAGGCGGAAATGCCGCGCGTGCCAGGCGCCTCGCCGGTGCGGGCAAAGACCGTGTAGACATCGGCGATGCCGCCGTTCGAAATCCAGGTCTTCTCGCCGTCGAGCACGAAGTGGTCGCCCTCACGCCTCGCGGCACAGGCCATTGCCGCGACATCGGATCCCGCTTCAGGCTCGGACAGCGCGAAAGCGGCAATCCATTCGCCGCGGGCGACCTTGGGCAAGATAGCCTGCTTCAGCGCCTCGGAGCCGGAAAGGCTGATCGCGCCGGTGCCGAGCCCTTGCATGGCGAAGGCGAAGTCGGCAAGGCCGTCGGCATAGGCAAGCGTCTCGCGCACGAGGCAGAGCGAACGGCTATCGATCTCTTCACTCTTGCCACCGAAGGCTTTCGGCACGCAGTGGCGAAGCACGCCTGCGTTGCCGAGTGCTGCGACCAGATGCTTGCAGGCGGCATCGACATCGCCGTGGTCGACGTTGCCGAGCCCGCCGCTGGACATGAAATCGTCGAGCTCCGTCGCGAGAACGCGGTGGCTGTTGTCATAGAACGGCCAATTCAGGTGGTCGCGGGTCGGCTGCCGCGAGGGCGTCTCAGGGGAACTCATGCTCAGTTCCCCTTGAATTCGGGCTTTGCCTTGGCGGCGAATGCCTCGAAGGCGCGGCGGAAGTCGCCGGTCGCCATGCAGATCGCCTGGGCCTGGGCTTCCGATTCAATTAGTTGGTCGATGCCCATCGCCCATTCCTGGTCGAGCATCTTCTTGGTCATCGCATGGGCGAACCAGGGGCCATCGGCGATGGTACGCGCGAACCTCTGCGCCTCGGCAAGCAGTGACGGACGCTCGTGCAGCGCATTGTAGAAGCCCCAGGCATGGCCCTCGGTCGCCGTCATCACCCGGCCGGTGAAGAGCAGTTCGGCCGCACGGCCCTGGCCGATGATGCGGGGAAGAATACCGCAGGCGCCCATGTCGGCACCGGCGAGCCCGACGCGAGTGAAGAGAAACGCCGTCTTTGCCTCCGGCGTCGCCACGCGGAAATCGGAAGCCATCGCGAGGATGGCGCCGGCACCGGCGCAGATGCCATCGACGGCAGCAATGACGGGCTGGGGGCAGGCACGGATCTGGCGGACCAATTCGCCGGTCATGCGTGTAAAATCGAGCAGATCGGGCATCGACATGCGCGTCAGCGGTTCGATAATCTCGAACACGTCACCGCCCGAGGAGAAATTATCGCCGGCGCCCGTCAGCACCACGGCGCGCACGTCACTGGCGCGGGCAAGCGACCGGAAGAGATCGGCAAGCTCCTCGTAGCTTTCGAAGGTCAGCGGGTTCTTCTTTTCCGGACGGCTGAGCGTGATCGTCGCGACCCGACCGTCGGCATCCGTTTCGAACAGGAAGTGCTTGGCCTTATGATCCCTAAAGGCACGCTTCTTGGCCTGCATCGGGTTTGTCATTTCTATCCTCCGAGAACTTCGCCGCCGGCAACGGCAACCGCCTGGCCGGTGATTGCGGTCGCTCTTTCCGAAACCAGCCAGGAGACCGTGTGGGCGACCTCGGCGGGCGTCACCAGGCGCCCCTGCGGATTGGAACGGGCAAGGCTGGCGCGCGCATCCTCGCGCGAGCGGCCGGTCTTCTCGCTGATCGTGTCGAGCGCACCGTCGATCAGCGGCGTGTCGGTGAAGCCCGGGCAGACGGCATTGACGGTCACGTCGGTGCGCGCAAGCTCGAGCGCCAGCGCCCGGGTCAGGCCGACGACGCCGTGTTTCGAGGCGCAATAGGCTGAAACATAGGCGTAGCCGGTGAGGCCGGCGGTGCTTGCGACATTGACGATCCGGCCGTTGCCGGCCCGGCGCACCGAGGCAAGGGCTGCCTGCGTCACCAGATAGACGCCTGTCAGGTTGATGGAGAGCACCCGCTGCCAAAGCGCGAAGTCGGTCTTTTCGAACGGCGCCGAAGGCGCTTCGCCGGCGCAATTGACGAGGACGGCGATATCTCCGGCCTGAGCGATCGCGGCCGATATGCCTTGCTCGACCGCTTCCGGATCCGTCACGTCAAACCCGGCGCAGACGTGTGCTTCGCCGCCCGACGCGAGGATTTCGTCCTGCACCGTTTCGAGCGGCGCTGCGCGACGCCCGGCAAGGCTGACGACATGGCCGTCGGCAGCGAGCGCAAGCGCGATCGCCTTGCCAATACCGCTTCCCGCACCCGTGACTAGGGCGTGCCTCTTGTTCATGGCTTGCCCGCCGTCGTTGCGGCGCGCGCCAGGTTGTTCACGTATTGCGCCCGGGCGGATTGGTACTGCTTCGGCCAAGGTTCGCCGTCATAGCCGATCTTCGCCGCTTCGTGCATGACGAAGGAGGGATCGGCCAGATGCGGGCGCGCGATCGCGCAGAGATCGGCGCGGCCGGCAGCGATGATGGAATTGGCGTGGTCGGCCTCGGAAATCGCGCCGACGGCGATGGTCGGAACCTGGATCTCGTTGCGGATCTTGTCGGAAAACGGCGTCTGGAACAGCCGCCCGTAGACAGGCTTCTCTTCCTTGACCACCTGGCCGGAGGAGCAGTCGATCATGTCGGCACCGGCTTCCTTGAACAGGCGGGCGAAGATCGCCGCGTCCTCGGGCGTGTTGCCGCCCTCGTGCCAGTCATGGGTCGACAGGCGCACCGACATCGGCCTGTCCTCGGGCCAGGCCCTGCGGACCGCATGAAACACTTCGAGCGGGAAGCGGGCGCGAGCGGGATGGTCGCCGCCGTAGTCGTCCGTGCGCCGGTTGGTGAGCGGCGACAGGAAGCTCGACAACAGATAGCCGTGCGCGACGTGCAGTTCGAGGATGTCGAAACCGATGTCGCGGGCGCGCTCGGTGGCGTGCACGAAGTCCGCGACGACACGGTCCATGTCGGCACGCGTCATTTCGCGTGGCGTGTCGGAATGCTTGAGATATGGCAGTGGCGAGGCGGAGATGAGCGGCCAGCCGCCTTCGTTCAAGGGCTGGTCGATGCCCTCCCAGGCAAGCTTGGTCGCGCCCTTGCGGCCGGCGTGTCCGAGCTGGAGGCCGATCTTGGCGGGCGTCTGCTGGTGCACGAAGTCGACGATGCGCTTGAACGCCTGTGCCTGTTCGTCGTTCCATAAGCCCAGGCATCCGGGCGTGATGCGGGCATCAGCGGAAACGCAGGTCATCTCCGGAAAGACAAGGGCAGCGCCGCCCATGGCGCGTGCGCCGAGATGGACGAGGTGAAAGTCGTTCGGCACGCCGTCGGTCGCCGAGTACATCGCCATCGGCGAAACCACAATGCGGTTCCTGAGCGTCAGGCCGCGCAGTTTGAACGGCGTGAACATCGGCGGCGGGACCGTGCCGTTCGCGGCGGGTTCGACACCGGCACGCTCGGCAAACCAACGCTCGAAGCCTTCGAGCCAGTCCTTGTCGCGCAGGCGGAGGTTCTCGTGGCTGATGCGCTGCGAGCGGGTCAGCATCGAATACATGAATTGCTCCGGCTCCAGCGTATCGGCGTAGCGCGTGCCGACCACTTCGAACCATTCCATGGCATTGCGCGCCGCGTTCTGGATGCGGGCGACATCGACCCGGCGCACGTCCTCGTAGGCGGCAAGCACCGCGGGAATATTGGCCTTGTCGTGACCGAGGATATCGAACTGCCTTGTAAGCTCGATGGCGTCGTCGATCGCAAGCTTGGTGCCCGAGCCGATGGCGAAATGGGCCGTGTGGGCGCTATCGCCCATCAGCACGACGTGGCTGCGGCCGTTGAAATGGCTCCACTTCTCACAGATCAACCGGCCGAAATTCAGCCAGGCGGAGCCGCGCAAGTGCCGCGCATTGGTCATCAGCTTGTGGCCATCGAGCGTGCCTGAAAAGAGCTTCTCGCAGAAGGCGATCGACTGTTCCTGATCCATCTGGTCGAGGCCATGGGCCCGGAAAACGTCGTCCGTCGTTTCGACGATGAAGGTCGAGGTATTTTCGTCGAAGCGGTAGATGTGCGCCTGGAACCAGCCATGCTCGGTGCGCTGGAAGTCGAAGGTGAAGGCGTCGAACTTTTTGTTCGTGCCGAGCCAGACATAGCGGTTGGGCCTGACGACCATGTCCGGCCGAAAGACGTCTGCGTACTTGTTGCGGATGCGCGAATTGACGCCGTCGGAGGCTATGATCAGGTCTGCGTCGGCAAACTGCTCGTCGCTTTCGACGTCCGTCTCGAAGACGAGCTCGACGCCGAGTTCCAGGCAGCGGTCCTGAAGGATGTTGAGCATCTTCTTGCGGCCGATGCCGACGAAGCCGTGGCCGGTGGTCCGGATCTTGCGGCCCTTGAAGACGAGCTCGATATCGTCCCAGTGATTGAACGAGACCTCGATCGCCTCGGCTGTCTCCGGATCCCACTGCCGCATCGACTGCATGGTGGCGTCCGAAAAGACCACCCCCCATCCGAAGGTGTCGAAGGCGCGGTTGCGTTCGACGACGGTGACGTGGTGTTCCGGGTGCTGCCGCTTCATCAGCAGCGCGAAATAGAGGCCCGCCGGCCCGCCTCCGATACAGACGATCCGCATGTGGTTCTCCTCCCGAGCTCCGGCTGCGCGTGTCCGCCGTCGAGATGCCGTTGGCCGTCATCCCGGACTGCTGGATGCAGGGTGGACTCGTTTCGGAGAAATTTCAAGCTTAAAATTGTTTTGGCGAAGATGCTGCCCGAACACGCGCACGAAAACCGGCGCGGACCACCGCACCGCGCCTGCATTCGAGGCGGGAAAAGAAAGGAAAATGGCGGCTTAGGTGTTGCGCGCGAGGGAAGCGATGACGGACCGCTTGAGCTTGGCAAGTTCGTCCATCAGCACGCCCCCCTCCTTTGGAGAAATGCCGGCGAACAGGTCGGAGATCCAGTCGGCGTGCCTTGCCGCCATCTTCTCGAACTCGGCCCGGCCGAACGGGGTGAGCGCGATGATCTGCACCCGCCGATCGGTCGGCAGAGTCGTGCGGCTGAGATGGCCGCTCTCGGTCAGGCGTTCCACCAGCACCGTGATGTTGCCGGGCGAGACCATCATGCGCTTCGAAACTTCGCCAAGCACCATACCGTCAGGCGCGCGCTCGAGCTGGGCCATCAGGTCGAAACGCGGCAGGGTCGAATCGAACTCCTCCCGGAGCCGGCGGCGGATTTCGCTTTCGACCAGCGTCGAGCAGGTCAATAGACGCAGCCACAGCCTCAACTCAGCGCGGTGATCGCCCGGAGCCTCAAGCGCCTTGGTCTCGCCATCGACCCATTCCGACGAAGTGTCGAACTTGTCTTCACCCATCATTCCAACGTCCGCTTCTAACCTTGTGCCGCCAATCGCGGCATCTCCGTCTACTGCTTTTAAAGAGGTTCGCAGGTCTTGGACAGGCTGTCACGGGCCGTCATTTGGACGCAAGCCCAGGCGCCGGTTGGCGCGTGGACAGCGAGGCGCGACCGCCATCCTCGGATTGGACATAGACATTGACAGTAAAGCCGATGTGCTCGGCCATCAGCACCTTCGCGCGCTCGATATCGCGATCGAGCGCCGCTTCCATGAGTTCGGTGTGATGCTCGATCGCCATGGCGTCCTCAAGGGCGGCAACCGCTTCCTCATACCCCGCGCTCATGCCAGCGGCAGCCCGCATCGTCGGGGCCAGGCTCAAGAAGCGATGGTGGCGCCGGAGCTGGTCGGAGATCGTTGCCTGAAACCGCAAGAGCCAGTTCGACCTTGCAGCACTGATCAGCGCTGCATGGAAGCCCGCATGCTTCTCGTCCCATTCATCGACCTCGCTTTCGGAGAAATGCTCGACAGAAACCTTGCACCGGGACAGCCGGTAGTGCGCCGTGACAACGGCAGATTCCCATGCGCTGTCACCGTTCTTTATCGATTCGATCAACAGCGGCATTTCCACCGCGAGGCGCGCGCGGGTGAGGTCATCCAGTTCCTCGCGTGAAACCGGGGCGACGGCAAACCCGCGATTGCTGATGGCCGTGACGAGGCCTTCCGCTTCCAGCCGCGACAACGCTTCGCGCAGCGGCGTCCAGCCGATGCCGTAGCTTTCGCGCAGCGTGCTCAGCTTCATCGGCGCGCCGGGTTTCAGCCGCGTCGCGAGAATGTCGCGATGTAGCAACCGGTAGGCCGATTCCGTTTTCGTCGACTGTTCGTGGTCCTGCATCACATTCCCTTAGCGCCCGCATCGGATCGACACAAATATATATAGTTCAGCGCTGATTGTGAAAATATATATATTTGTTTGACAAGAACTCCGAGCCTCGCCATCATCCACGCACGCCGCCGAGGAGGGCGGTAACGCTCGTCAGGTTCTGGGAGGGATGTATGAGCAAGAGCACTTGGCTTTCGGGGTTGGTCGTCGCCGGCGCATTGGCATGGGGAGCGGGTACGGCCGCCGCTGATCCGATCCGCATCGGCATTGCCAATTTCGGCGAACATCCGCAACTGAGCGCATCGATTGCCGGCTTCAAGAAGGCGCTTGCCGAAAACGGCTTCGTCGAAGGCAAGGATGTCGTCTACACCGAGAGCCACACCAACTTCGACGCCTCGCTCGTGCCGCAGATGATCGCCAAGCTGCAGGCCGAACAGCCGAAACTGGTCTATACGATCACGACGCCCGTCTCGCAGATTGCCAAGAAGGCGCTCGCGGGCTCCGGCATTCCGGTCGTCTTTTCCGCCGTCACCGATCCGGTCGCTGCAAAGCTGGTTCCGTCCTGGGAGGCTGGTGACGACGGCATGACCGGCGCTACGGACCTTCAGGACGTGGCCGCTGTCATGGCATTTACGCGCAAGCTTCTGCCGGAGGCCAAGCGCTTCGGCGTGCCCTATAACCCCGGTGAAGCGAACGACACGGCCCTGCTCGACAAGATCAAGGAAGCGGCACCTGCCGCTGGCTTCGAAGTCGTGGAGGTCGGCGTCGACAACGTCAACGACATCCAGCAGCGCATCGCCTCCTTCGCAGGCAAGGCCGACGTGATCTACACGCCCGCATCCAACCTGCTGCAGCCGGCGATCGGCGCCGTTTCGGCGGCTGCACGCCAGGCACAGATCCCGATCGTCAACTCCGACGACGGTGCGGTGCGTGACGGTGTTGTGCCGGCAAGCTTTGCGGTCAACTACGAACAGGTCGGCGTCAATGCCGGCAAGATCGCGGCCGAGATCCTCAAGGGCGCGGACCCGAAGACCATCGCGCCTTCGCGCCCGAGCTATGAAGATCATGCGCCGCTGATCTCGAAGAAGGCGACGGCCGCCTTCGGCATCGAAGTGCCGGCGGCGCTCGCGAACGAGTGCGATTGCGTCGTCGACTGATCTCCGGTCGATCTCGATCAAGTGACGGCGTCGGAAACGCCGTCACTTCATGAGTGTTAAGGGGAGAGCCAATGCTGGAAATCAGATCGGCCCGCAAGGTATTCTACAAGGGACAGGCGGACGAAAAGGTCGCGCTCGACGGCCTCGATCTTCGCCTTGCGACAGGCGAATTCGGCGTCGTCATCGGTTCGAACGGCGCCGGCAAGAGCAGCATGCTCAACGCCATCTCGGGCGCGCTGGTGCTTGATAGCGGCCAGATCGTCATCAACGGCGACGACGTCACGGCAACGCCCGTCCACAAGCGCGCCATGCGGCTCGCACGTGTCTTCCAGGACCCGATGCGCGGCACCGCCGCCAGCATGACGGTTGCGGAAAACATGTTGCTCGCCGAACTGCGCAGCAACAAGCGCACATTGCGCCGGGGGCTGAATGCGACGCGGCTTGCCGCCTACAAGGAGCGGCTATCGCTGCTCGGCCTTGGTCTCGAAAACCGCCTCGACACGCGCGTGGAACTCTTGTCCGGAGGACAACGGCAATCGCTGTCGCTGATCATGGCGGTCGGCGGCTCGCCGGAATTGCTGCTGCTCGACGAGCACACGGCGGCGCTCGATCCGCGCACCGCCGATATCGTCATGCAGGCGACGATCCGTGCGGTCGAGGCCCTGAAGCTGACGACGCTGATGGTGACGCACAACATGCAGCACGCGGTGGATTTCGGCCACAAGGTCATCATGCTCGACGCCGGACGCGTCCGCCTTGAAATCGACGGCAAGGACAAGGCCCAGACGACGGTGCCTGAACTGATCGGCCATTTCTCCGTCAAAACCGACCGCATGTTCCTGGCGAGCTGACGATCATGGATATTCTTCAAAACACCATCGCGAGCTTCGTCTCGCTCGTTCCCGTCACGCTCGCGCAGAGCCTCATCCTCGCTTTCGTCGTGCTCGGGATCATGATCCCGTTCCGCATGCTGAGCTTCCCGGATCTGACCAGCGAGGGCGCGTTCCCGCTCGGCGGCTGCGTCTGTGGCGTGCTGATGGCGGCCGGCATGTCGCCGCTAGCTGCAATTGCCATTGCGCTCGTCGCCGGCTTCCTCGCCGGCTGCTGCACGGCCTTCATCCATCTGAGGTTCCGGATCCACACACTGCTTGCCGGCATCCTGATGATGACGATGCTCTATTCGATCAACCTCAGGATCATGGGCCGATCGAACCTCTCGGTCTTCGGTGCGCCGACGGTCTTCGACTGGGCGCCAGGGCTGCAGCCGGGCTTTCCGGCAAGCAAGATCGTCGTTGCCGGGCTGATCGCACTCGTCGTCTTCTTCCTGCTCTATCATTTCTTCCGGACGGAGAAGGGTACAGCGGTCCGCGCCGTCGGCGCCAACCCGGACATGGCAGAAGCGCAAGGGATCAACGTCTGGCTGGCAACGATCGGCGGTGTCGGGCTTGCCGGCGCGTTTTCGGCGGCCAGCGGCGCGCTGATGGTGCAGTCGCAGGGTTTTGCCGACGTCAATATGGGGCTCGGCATTCTGATCAACGGCCTTGCCGCTCTGATGATCGGCGAAGCGATCGTCGGCAAGCAGAGCGTGCTGCGCCAGCTCGCCGCCCCCTTTGTCGGCGCGATCGTCTACTACCAACTGGTTTCCTTCTGCCTGGCGGCCGGCATGCCTCCGCCAGACCTGAAGCTTGCGACCGGCCTCTTCGTTCTCGCCATGCTGGCTCTACCGAGCCTCAAGCGAAGCCGCGGGCCAGCGCCCGCCCGCGAAACTGTTCGCGAATAGACAAGGACCACCTTCATGAATGTTGTTCCAGATTTTGCTGCGATAAAGGCCATGGATGCGGCGGACGTGCTCGGCCCGATGCGCGAGCGCTTCATCCTGCCGGAGGGTCTTATCTATCTCGACGGCAACTCGCTTGGCGTCGCCTCGACCGCCGCCTTCGACGAACTGCGCAAGGCCGCCGCCGAGGAATGGGGCCAGGACCTCATCCGCAGCTGGAACACGGCCGGCTGGTTCGAGATGCCGCTTGTGCTCGGCGACCGGGTCGGGCGTCTGATCGGAGCGGCTGCCGGCCAGACGGTTGTTTGCGACACCACGTCGATCAACATCTACAAGGCCCTGCATGCGGCCATGGCGCTGCGGCCCGACCGATCGGTGATCGTCAGCGAAGGCGGCAGTTTCCCGACCGATCTCTATATGGCCGAGGGCGTGGTCTCGACGCGTCCGGGCGCTTCGTTGCTGCTCGAAGGGGTCGATGCGCCCGAGATCGAGGACCTGATCGACGGCAGTGTTGCCGTGGTTCTTGTCAACCACGTGAACTACAAGTCCGGCGAGTTGCGAGACATGGCGGCGCTGACGCGCAAGGCGCACGAACATGGCGCGCTGATCATCTGGGATCTCTGCCACACGGCCGGTGCCCTGCCGGTCGATCTCGACGGCGCCAATGTCGATTTCGCCGTCGGCTGCACCTACAAGTACCTGAACGGCGGCCCTGGCGCGCCTGCCTTCATCTACGCCGCCACCCGCCACCACGGCGCTATCCGCCAGCCGCTCACCGGCTGGTGGGGCCATGCGCGGCCCTTCGCCTTCGAGAAGCACTATGCCGCCGGCGAGGGCATTCGCCGTTTCCTCTGCGGCACGCAGCCGATCCTGTCGCTGCGCGCGCTAAAGGGCGCGCTCGACGTCTGGGATGCGGTCGACATGGCGCAACTGCGTGAAAAGAGCATCCGGCTCACGGACCTCTTCATTGCGCTCGTCGAAGCGAGATGCGGCGCCTACGGCCTCGAGCTCGAAAGCCCGCGTGATGGCGCGAAGCGCGGAAGCCAGGTGTCGTTCAGCCACCCAAACAGCTACGAGATCATGCAGGCGCTCATTGCCCGCGGCGTCATCGGCGATTTCCGCGCGCCGACGACGATGCGCTTCGGCTTCACGCCGCTCTATGTCAGCTATGCCGACGTTTGGCAGGCGGTCGATATCCTCGAAAAGATCCTGCGCACGGCCGCATGGCAGGACGCGCGCTATGCGGTCCGCGCGGCTGTGACCTGATCTCGATCGACAAACATTAGGCGGGCGGCTCGCCGCCCGCGACCTGGCCGGTTCATGGGCCACGATCCGCGTCCCTGAACATGGAGGGCTGCAAGAGGAGACTTTCGCAGTGATCATGCCACGCCGTCCGACACTATCGGAAATCGTCGAGGCGCGCAGCCGCATCGCGCCCCATTTCGCGCGGACGCCCTTGGTGAAGCTCGACCTCGGCTTTTCCGACCGGCAGATCTTTCTGAAGCTGGAGACGCTGTCACCAATCGGCGCCTTCAAGCTTCGTCCGGCTTTGAATTCCCTCATGTCGCGCGATCCGGCCGATCTCAGCAACGGCGTGGCGGTCACCAGTTCCGGCAACATGGCCTATGGCATGGCCTGGGCCGCGCGCTTCATCGGCGTACCGATGGTTGCCTACATGTATCGCGGTGCGCCGCAAACCAAGATCGACGGCGTGCGTGCGCTTGGCGGCGAGGTGCGCTTCATCACCCAGGAGACGTGGTGGGATTACATCGTCGGCGCGGAGCGGCCGGCGGCGCCCGAACTGCTGATCAATCCGGTGACCGATCAGGCGGTGCTCGCCGGCAACGGTTCGATCGGCATGGAAATCATCGAGGACCTGCCTGATGTGGATGTGGTGCTCACGCCCTTTGGCGGCGGCAGCATGACCACCGGGGTCGCAAGTGCGGTCAAGGCAGGATCCCGGCCGATCCGGGTCTATGCAGTCGAGGACAGCAGCGCCGCTCCGGTCTCTGCGGCCCTTGACGCAGGAAAGATCGTGACGATCGAAACGCGACCATCCTTCATCAAGAGCATCGGCGCGCCATCACTGGTACCGCAGCTCTGGCCGGTCGTGCGGGACCTGATCGATGGAGCGATCGCCGTCAGCCCCGCCGAGGTCACCGACGCAATGCGGCTTCTCTTCAGGAAGGCCAAGGTCGTCGCCGAGGGCGCGGGAGCCGCCTCGCTCGCGGCCGCGATCGCCCGGCCGGATCTCAAGGGCAACATCGTGTGCGTGATCTCGGGTGGCAACATCGACGCTGCTGCCTATTCCACGGTGCTTGGCGGTGGCATTCCCTCGGCCTGAGCCGCAGCCTCAGACGCCGAGATAGCGATCCTGAAGCTCAGGCGTCAGCGCCGCTGGAGACCCTTCGAAAACAGTCGCGCCTTTCTCCAGCACGAAGCAGCGATCGGCAACCGGCAGCAGTTCCGACAGCGTCTTGTCGACGACGAGGATCGACTGGCCTGCCGCCTTCAAGGTTCGGATTGCCGACCAGATGTCCTGCCGGATCACCGGCGCCAGCCCCTCGGTCGCCTCGTCGAGAATGAGCAGGCTGGGATTTGTCATCAGCGCGCGGCCGACGGCAAGCATCTGCTGTTCGCCGCCCGAGAGCGTATTGGCGTATTGGTCGCGCCGCTCGCCGAGGCGCGGAAAGAGGGTTACCACTTTGTCGAGCGTCCATGCGCTGCCCCGGGCTGTCGCAACGAGATTCTCCCGAACCGTGAGGTTGGGGAAACAACGCCGCCCCTCGGGCACGAGGCCAAGACCGAGCCTGGCAATCCGGTGCGGCCGCATGCCGAAGATCGGCTTGTCGGCAAAGCTGATTGCACCCGCGCGCGGCCGGACGAGACCGAGGATGGAGTTAATCGTTGTCGTCTTGCCCATGCCGTTGCGGCCCATGAGCGCGACCACCTCGCCTTCCCTGACGTCGAGGTTGACGCCGAACAGCGCCTGGGAGGCGCCATAGAAGGTTTCGAGGCCCTTGATTTCGAGCAAGCTCACGCGGCTTCTCCCAGATAGGCGCGGCGGACCTCCGGGTCGCTGCGGATTTCGTCGACGGTGCCGCTCGCGATGATGCGCCCATAAACGAGCACGGATATGCGGTCGGCGAGTGCAAAGACCGCATCCATGTCGTGTTCGACCAGCAACATCGGCGCTTCGTGGCGCAAGCCGTCGAGGAAGGTGGTCAGCCGCTTGGATCCCTCCGGCCCCATGCCGGCCATGGGCTCATCAAACAGGAAAGCCTTCGGCGAAAGTGCGAGCGCGATGGCGATCTCAAGCTGCCGGCGTTCACCGTGCGAAAGTTCTGCTGCTGGCACATTTGCGCGTGCAGCAAGATCGACGCGCTCCAACATTGCCATCGCCGGTTCGATCAGGGCCTTGTCGCGGGTCACCTGGCGGAAGAAGCGGAAGCTGCTGCCCTGGCTTGCTTGCACCGCCAGCATGACGTTGCGAAGTGCCGAGAATTCCTGCGCCAGCGAGGAGATCTGGAAGCTGCGCGCAAGGCCAAGCCGCGCGCGGGCGGCCATGTCGAGCCCACCAATGTCGTTGCCCAGGAACCGGATCGTGCCACTGTCGGCCCTGAGCGAGCCGGCGATCTGGTGGATCAGCGTACTCTTGCCGGCGCCGTTCGGGCCAATCAGCGCGTGGATCTGCCCGGGGCGAAGATCGAGGCTTACGCCGTCGGTCGCCTTGAGAGCGCCGAAGGATTTTCTCAGCTCGCGGATTTCAAGAACGGGCTCAGACATGGCGCGGCTTTCCGGAAAGAAGGCCCAGCAATCCACCGCGCGCAAAGAGCACGATACCGAGCAGGATGAGGCCGAGGAAGAACTGCCAACGCTCGGTGATGCCGCCGAGCACATATTCGAGGAAGACGAAGATCATCGCTCCGGCGACAGGCCCGAACAGGCGCCCCTTGCCGCCGAGAATGATGAGCACCATCAGTTCGCCCGACATGTGCCAGGAGAGCATCGAAGGACCAACGAAGCGATTGAGGTCGGCATAGAGCGCACCAGCAAATCCGGTGATCATGGCGGAGACGGCAAAGGCGACGAGCCGGATGTTGAATGGCGCGACGCCGACGGCGGCAAGGCGCGTTCCGTTCTGTCTTGCCGCCTGCAGCGCACTGCCGAAGCGCGAGCCTTCGACGACGCGGAACAGAAGCAGCGTCGCCATCAGCGCGGCGTAACAGATCAGGAAATAGGAGAGCGGCTTGGCGGTGTTGGCGCCGGGAAAGGCGTTGCGCACCGACAGCGACAGGCCGTCCTCGCCGCCATAGGCCGGCCAGGAGATTGCGAAGTAATAGATCATCTGCGCGAAGGCGAGAGTGATCATGATGAAATAGACGCCTGATGTGCGCAGGCTGACCGCGCCGATCGGCAATGCCACGAGCCCGGCGACGGCGATGGCTGTCACCCAGATGAGCGGCATCGATGTCGTTGCGGCGATATCAGCGAAGAGTGGTTCCGCGTTGAACGCATGCGTTGCCAGGATGCCGGCGACGTAGCCGCCGAGCCCGAAGAAGGCCGCATGACCGAAGGAGAGGAGCCCACCGAGTCCGAGCGCGAGATTGAGCCCCACCGCCGCAAGCGCCAGGACCGCGACGCGGGTCGCAAGCGTGACATAGAAGGGTTCGCCCATGCTGGCGGCCAAAAGCGGTGCGCCGAGAAGAAGCAGGGCAAGGAACAGGTTGACGCTGGTTTCGCGGTTCATCTCGACCTCAAGACTGTGCCGCAAACAGGCCGCTTGGCCTGAAGGCGAGGATGAGGGCCATGACGACGTAGATCAGCATGGAGGCGAGTGCTGCGCCGATCGTGGTCGCCTGCGACGCGGGCATCGTCAGCGAAAGCAGTGAAGGGAGCAGGAAGCGGCCCATGGTGTCGACGACGCCGACGATGACGGCGCCGACAAGAGCACCCTTGATCGAGCCTATGCCGCCGATCACGATGACCACGAAGGCGAGGATCAGCACCGGCTCACCCATGCCGACCTGGACCGACTGCAACGCACCGACAAGCGCACCGGCAAGCCCGGCAAGCGCTGCACCAAGCGCAAAAACCACCGTATAGAGCGTGCCGATATCGACGCCGAGCGCGGCGATCATCTCGCGATCGGATTCGCCGGCGCGAATACGCATGCCGAGCCGGGTTCTCGAAATGAGCAGGTAGAGGCCGACGGCGACCGCGATGCCGACACCGATGATTGCCAGACGATAGAGCTGGTACTGGCCACCGCCGGGAAGAGGTACCGCCCCTTGAAGCAGAGGCGGGATGTCGAGATAGAGCGGGAACGAACCAAAGAGCCAGCGCGAACCCTCCGAGAGGATCAGGATCAGGGCGAAGGTGGCGAGCACCTGATCGAGGTGATCCCGACTATAGAGCCTGCGGATGACGGCGACCTCGATGATCGCGCCGACGCCGGCGGCCGCCGTGAGGCTGGCGATCAACCCTATCCAGAAGGAGCCGGTTGCGGCCGCGACCGTAGCGCAGGCGAATGCGCCGATCATGTAGAGCGAGCCGTGGGCGAGGTTGATGAGGCCCATGACGCCGAAGATCAGCGTCAGGCCGGCGGCCATCAGAAAAAGCATCACGCCGAGCTGCAGCCCGTTGAGCAGTTGTTCGATCAGGAGTGCGGTGAACAAGGGACCGGTCCAAGCTTCATATCAGGAGGACATGGATCACCGGCCGGATGCCGGCCCCATAAGGCCGGGCATCCGGGCGATAACAGGCGCGCCGTGGCACTACATGCTGCACTTGTCGGCGTAGGCGTCCTTGTGATCTTCGAAAGCGGTGGCGATGATCATGTTGGTGAGCACGCCGTCGTCTTCCTTCACCACCTCGCGAACGTAGATGTTCTGGATCGGGTGGTTGTTGGTGTTGAAGGTGAACTTGCCGCGAACGGACTGGAAGTCCGCCGCCTTGAGTGCTGCGCGGAAGGCGTCCTTGTCCTTGACGCTTGCCTTGGAAAGGGCTGCAAGGATCAGGTTTGCCGTATCCCAGCTCTGCGCCGCATAGATCGACGGCAGGCGCTTGTACTCGGCCTTGAAGGCTTCCACGAACTTCTTGTTGGCCTCGTTGTCGAGGTCCTTGGACCAGGTGGCGGAGTTCTTGACGCCAAGTGCGGCATCGCCGATCGCCGGCAGTACGTCCTGGCTGAAGGAGAAGCCCGGGCCCGTAACCGGGATGTTCACGCCCGATTGCGCATATTGCTTCATGAAGGCGATGCCCATGCCGCCGGGCAGGAAGAAGTAGACACTGTCGGCGCCGGAGGCGCGGATCTGCGCGATTTCGGCGGCATAGTCCGTCTGGCCGACCTGGGTGTAGATCTCACCTGCTAGCGCGCCCTTGTAATAGCGCTTGAACCCGGTCAGCGCGTCCTTGCCCGCCGGGTAGTTGGGCGCCAGGATGAAGGCGTTCTTGTAGTCCTTGTTGGCGTATTGCCCCATCGCCTCGTGGAAGTTGTCGTTCTGGTAGGCGACGTTGAAATAGTTCGGATTGCAGTTCGCGCCGGCAAGCGCCGACGGACCGGCATTCGGCGAGAGATAGATGACATCCTGCGCCACCGTGTTCGGCACGACGGCCATGGCGAGGTTTGACCAGATGATGCCGGTCATCAGGTCGACCTTGTCGCCCTGGATCATCTTCTCGGCGATCTGCACCGCGAGTTCCGGCTTTTGGGCATCGTCCTCGATCACCAGTTCCACGTCCTTGTTGCCCGACTGCTTGATCGCCAGCGTGAAGGCGTCGCGCATGTCGATGCCGAGGCCGGCGCCGCCGCCCGAAAGCGTGGTGATCACGCCGATCTTCACCGGCTCGGCATGGGCAAGGCTCGACGTTGCAAGCGAGAGGCCAAGAAGGCTCGCTGCCAGAATGCGGTTCATGCTGTTCTCCTCTTATAGGTTCCCTTTTGAGTTGTGTTCTATCAGAGACCTGTGCGCACGTGCCAGAGCTCGGGGAAAAGTTCCACTTCGAGCATCTTTTTCAGATAGGACGCGCCGGATGTTCCCCCGGTTCCGCGTTTCATGCCGATGATGCGCTCGACCGTCGTGACGTGATTGAAGCGCCAACGGCGAAAGTAGTCCTCGAAATCGACGAGCTTTTCGGCAAGCTCGTAGAGCATCCAGTAGCGCTCGGGGTCGCGATAGACGACCTGCCAGGCGGCAAAGACCTTGTCGCTTTCCGTGCGGGTTTCGCGCCAGTCGGTCCGCTCAGCCTCCTCGCCGACGTCGAAGCCGTTGCGCGAAAGCAGCCGGATCGCTTCGTCATAGAGCGACGGGGCGGCCAGGATCGCCTCAAGCTTTTCCATGATGTCGGCGCGATGCGCGTGCGGTCCCAGCATGGCGACGTTGCGGTTGCCGGCAAGAAATTCGATTGCCCGGTACTGCCAGGACTGGAAGCCGGAGGATTGGCCAAGAGATTCGCGGAACGTGGTGTATTCGCTGGGCGTCATCGTGCGCAGCACGTCCCAGGCACTGTTCAACTGCTCGAAGATGCGCGCGACCCGCGTCAGCATCTTGAAGGCCGGCTCCAGCCGGTCGTCGCGGATCGAGCGAACCGCAGCGTTGATCTCGTGCAGCGCGAGCTTCATCCAGAGCTCCGACGTCTGATGCTGGATGATGAACAGCATCTCGTCATGGGCCTTGGAAAGAGGCTCCTGCGCATCCAGCACCTTTTCCAGCATCAGGTAGTCGCTGTAGGACATGCGTCCCTTGAACGACATCTGGGCGCCTTCTCTCGAAGGGTCGTATGATTTGCTCATGGTTTCAGTTCTCCGACCGCAATCGGAACCGCTGGATCTTGCCCGTGGCTGTTTTCGGCAGGCTGTCCAGGAATTTGACCGATCGCGGATATTTGTAGGGCGCGATCGTCGCCTTCACGTGATCCTGCAGCCGCTTGATCGTCGCGTCGTCCGCCGAGATGCCCGATACCAGTACGACATAGGCTTCGACGATCTGGCCGCGGTCGGCGTCGGGTGCGCCGACGACGGCACATTCGGCGACCTCCGGATGGGCGATCAGGGCCGCCTCGACCTCGGGGCCGGCGATGTTGTAGCCGGCGGTGACAATCATGTCGTCCGAACGGGCGGCGAAATGGAAAAACCCGTCCTCGTCCTGATAGAATGCGTCGCCGGTCAGGTTCCAGCCGTCGCGCACATAGTCGCGCTGGCGGGCATCCGACATGTAGCGGCAGCCGGTCGGGCCGCGCACGGCAAGCCTGCCGATCGTGCCGCGCGGCACCTCCCGCATCTCATCGTCGACGATGCGCGCTTCGTAGCCACGGACCGGCTTGCCGGTCGAGGCAGCCTTGCGGTCCTCGAAGCGGTTGGAAATGAAGATGTGCAGCATCTCGGTCGCGCCGATGCCGTCGAGGATGGGCTTGCCGGTTTTCGCTGTCCATTCTTCGAAGACCGGCCCCGGCAGCGTTTCGCCAGCCGAAATCGCCACGCGCAGGGACGAGAGATCGGCGCCAGCGTCCATCGCCTTCATCATCGCCCGGTAGGCTGTCGGCGCGGTGAACGAGATCGTCGCCTTGTACTTCTCGATGATCTCCACCATGTTGGCGGGCGTCGCATGCTCGAGCAACGTTGCGGCCGCACCGAATCGCAAGGGGAAGATCGCGAGGCCGCCAAGGCCGAAGGTGAAGGCGAGCGGCGGCGAGCCGACGAAGACGTCTTCGGGCGTGACCCCGAGCACCTCACGGGCATAGCCGTCTGCGATCATGAGGAGATCGCGATGGAAATGCATCGTTGCCTTCGGAACGCCTGTCGTGCCCGAGGTGAAACCAAGAAGCGCCACGTCGTCGCGACCGGTGTGAACTGCCTCGAAGACCACCGACTTGTCGAGCGCGATCCGGTCGAGTTCGGCGTCGTGGTTCGCGGTCCCGTCGAAGCTTACCACCTGTTTCAGGTAGTGGCTGTCTTTGGCGCAGGCGATCATTTCGTCCATCAGACGGGTATCGCAGAGCGCGAGGCTGATCTCGGCCTTGTCGACGATCTTGGTCAGTTCCCCGGCCCTGAGCATCGGCATGGTGTTGACGACGACCGCGCCGGCCTTGGTGGCCGCAAGCCAGCAGGCGACCATGGCCGGATTGTTGGCCGACCGGATCAGCACGCGATGCCCGGGTTTTACGCCGTAGTTCTCGACCAGCGCATGCGCCAGCCGGTTCGTCCAGTCGGACAGTTCCTTGTAGGTTCGCCTGCGACCATTGCCGATCAGCGCGGTGTGGTCGCCGAACCCTCTGGCCACCATCGCGTCCGTCAGTTCGACGGCGGCGTTGAGGTGATCCGGGTAGTCGAAGCCCTCGAGCAGAAACTCCGGCCATTCTTCCGGTGGCGGCAGATGATCGCGGGTGAACGTATCGACGTGCGAAGTCGGTCCAAGCATGTGGCGGCTGTTCCCTTGTTCAGTTCCTGCCTGTTGCCCAGGCATCTTTCAAAGCCGGATAAAAGTCTTGCGGTGTCGACGAGCCCGGGCGTGCAGGCATGTCGCGACCATCGCCACATCGCTGCCGATGAGGCGTGCCGTCGCGCCGACGGTCCCGGAAATCGTGATTGGCACAGCGAGACCTCCACTTCTCGGCTGAACATGGGGCAGCATCGCACCAGTCCAAAATTATTTCAAGCCTAAAGTTTTTTTGCGCAGCGGCATTGCGTTTCCCGATGGCGCGCGCGATTGCTATGCCTGAGGGGACATCAAAGGGAGGATTTCATCGATGCTGGAACACCGTGTTTCCGATTGGAACGACGCCTATGCCAATGGCGTAAACATTGCACGGGGTGATCGGTGGCCGGAGGCATGGGTTGGACCTGCCGAGGAATTCCGCAATGCGCTTTCGGCTTCAGGACGGGCGAAACTCGACGTTGCCTATGGCGAGCGAGCGAGAAACCGGATGGACCTTTTCTTCCCGGATGGCCCGGCCAAAGGCCTGGTGGTCTTCGTGCATGGCGGCTTCTGGCTGCAGCTCGACAAGAGCTTCTGGTCGCATCTGGCAGCAGGTGCCGTTGCCAACGGTTATGCGGTAGGCATGCCGTCCTACACGCTCTGCCCGGAGATCCGCATCGGGGGCATCGTCGAGGAGATCGGCGCCGCAATCGGCGAGGCTGCCAAGCTGGTCGATGGCCCGTTGATGCTGACCGGCCATTCGGCCGGCGGCCATCTCGTCAGCCGGATGATCACGGCAACCGCGCCGCTTTCGCCTGAAGTCCAGCAGCGTATCCGCAACGTCGTCTCGATCTCGGGCGTGCACGACCTGCGTCCGATCATGCTAACGGCCATGAACGAACGGCTTGCCATTGACGAGGCAGAAGCACTTGCGGAGAGCCCGGCCCTGCTGCGGCCGATGCCGAATGCCCGCGTCACCTGCTGGGCCGGTGGCGGCGAGCGCGCGGAATTCCTGCGCCAGAATGCCCTGCTTGCCAATATCTGGACCGGGCTTGGGGCGACCACAGCCACCATCGTGGAGCCGGACAGGCACCATTTCAACGTCATTGACGGCCTCGCCGATGCCGGGCACCCGCTAACGCGAACGCTGATCGCTGCCTGAGCATCACCCAAGCACGCATTGTCGCCGCTGCCTCGGGCGAGCGGCGACAAGGGCTGGCCCAGCGGAACCCCTCCAGTGCCTTTGCAGCGGCACGAAGCCCCCGGTTCCCACTCTCTGCGCCAAGTAGGAAGTCTTACTAGCCCGAAGGAGAACGGGACCGATGCCCCCGCCCTTCTCGCGCCATATCCAGAGCTCCTCGATACCCTTTTCGGCCTCCCCTTTCGCCCGGGAAGATCTGTTGTTTGCAGCAAGGGCGGAAGGGGTATTGTCAAAGTGATCGACACCGTGGTAACGTTCCCACAGATCGGTCGGCGCTGTTTTGCGGTTCTGATCGACTATCGGGAGGATAGCAGTGAACAATGTTGCGGGCCGGAGGGCGACCATCATCGATGTCGCCAAACACGCGGGTGTCTCAAAGAGCACCGTCGCGCGTGTGCTCGGAGGCTCGACCAACATCTCTGAGGAGGCGCGTGACCGCGTCCTAAAGGCGGTCACCGCCACAGGCTACGAGCCCAATCAGCTTGCGGTCGGCATGCGTTCCGGGCGCAGCGGCTTGCTTGCCATCGTCATTCCTGACGTTACCAACCCGTTTTGGGCCGAGGTGGCCCGTGGTGCCCAGGATCGCGCCGCTCGCGAGGATATTTCGCTCCTGATCTTTTCGTCCGATTGGGATGCGGACAAGGAAGCGACCCATTTGCGATCGCTTCGCCGGGCGCGCGTTGATGGCGCGATCATCAACCCCGTCGCCGACAACTTCGGCGATCTCAGTCGCTTTGGCCTTCCCTTTGTACTGATCGGTTCGAGTGCGGAGCGTTTCCCCGATACATCGAGCGTCGGCTCCGATATCGCCCAGGCAGTTCGGCTGGGCATGGACGTGCTGGCGGCGAGCGGCCATCGTCAACCCGCCTTGCTCTTGGGGCCGCGCTCACGTCTGGCGCGGGCGCGCTTTTTGCGCTCTGTGCATGAACATTGCGTCGAGCGCGATATCGATCCGGCGATCCTGCCCATGGAGGAATCCGAATACACGGTCGAGGGCGGCCACCAGGCGATGACGCGACTGCTCGAGCGCAAGGGAAGGGAGCACCTCGCCGTGTTCGCTGCCAACGACCTGATCGCGCTTGGAGCGATAATGGCGGTTCGCGAGGCGGGCCTTTCTTGCCCAAATGACGTGTCCGTCTTGGGGTTCGACGGCATTCCGGCGGGGGCCTTCTCCTGGCCGGGGCTGACAACCATCGAGAAACCCGGCCGGCAAATCGGCGTTCGAGCCGTCGACAGCCTGCTTGATGAAATCGCCGGCCGTGGCGAACACGGACGCATCTTTCTGCCATGCCGGCTCGTGCAACGCGGGTCGATTGCAGACCTGTCGGCGCAAGCGCCGGTCCGCATGGCGGCTGGAGGATAAGCATGACAACCAGTGAGGCATCGATGGAGAGCCATTCCGCGACTCGGCGTGGGAACGTTACCATGACGAATCGCTGCGCGCGCTCGGCCAGTGTGCGGCAGTGGTGGCCGTACTATGTCATGATGGCGCCCGGCCTGATCTTCTTCGTGATCTTTCACTATTTCCCAATTTGGGAAGCCAAGATCGCCTTCGAGCAGTTGCGCATCATCCCGCCGAACATCTGGGTCGGCATCAAGCACTTTCAGACGCTGTTCTCCTCGCCGATCTTCTGGCAGGTGCTGGCCAACACCCTGATCATCTCGACGATGAAAATCGTCTTCGTCTTCCCGGTCCCGATCGTGGTTGCGCTGCTGCTCAACGAGATCCGCGGCGGCGCCTTCCGCAAGTTCATTCAGTCGGCGATCTACCTGCCGCATTTCCTGTCGTGGGTGGTCATTGCCGGCGTGTTCATCGCGGTTCTGTCGCCGAGTGACGGCGCCGTCAATGACGTGCTCGGCTTCTTCGGCATGCAACCTGTCTCCTTCATGACCGATACCGGCTCGATCCGCTGGGTCCTGGTCTTCTCGGAGATCTGGCGCTCGGCTGGCTGGGACAGCCTGCTCTACCTGGCGGCGATCCTCGCCATCGACCAGGAACTCTACGACGCCGCAGAGATCGACGGCGCAAGCCGGTGGCAGAAGATCCGCTACGTCACCATCCCCGGCATCGTGCCGACGATCGCGACACTGTTCATCCTGAACGCCGGCATGTTCCTGAATGCCGACCTCAACCAGGTGATCAACTTCTCCAACGACGTCGTGCGCAGCAAGATCGATATCATCGATACCTACGTCTACCGCATCGGCCTGCAGACCGGCGAGTACTCGCTGGCGACCGCCGCCGGCCTCTTCAAGGCCGTGCTCGGCATGCTGATGATCGTCGCAGCGCACCTTCTGTCCAAGCGTCTCACTGGCAAGGGGGTATGGTGATGGCCGCCCACAACATCCGCAGGACGCCGCTCGAGCGGCTCGAATACGCGATCATCGTCTCCACGCTATTGTTTCTCGTCGTCATGACCGTCCAGCCGCTTCTGAACCTGCTCGCCATTTCGTTTTCAGATCCAGCCAAGGTGGCCGGCATGAGCGGGCTGACGGTCATTCCGAACGGCTTCTCGACAGACGTCTGGGGCCTCCTGATCAACAATCCGGCCGTTCAGCGCGGCATCGTCAATTCGATCTTCATCACGCTGGTGAGCACTGCGCTCGGCGTGATCCTGACGGCGCTCATGGCCTGGGCGCTCTCCCGTCCGGGCC
This sequence comes from Ensifer sp. MJa1, assembly GCF_037026475.1. Classification (NCBI taxonomy): domain Bacteria; kingdom Pseudomonadati; phylum Pseudomonadota; class Alphaproteobacteria; order Hyphomicrobiales; family Rhizobiaceae; genus Ensifer; species Ensifer sp. MJa1. The sequence goes on from NZ_JAKUMO010000029.1 coordinate 59,713, forward strand.
TGCCGGGCCGGCGCGCCATCTTCGTCTTCGTGTTGGTGACGATCGTTTTTGAACCGGGCATCATTCCGGACTATTTCATCAACAAGCGCCTCGGTCTGCTCGACAGCTACTGGTCGCTGATCCTCTTCAAGGTCGTCAATGCCTGGTATCTGATCATTCTTGTGCGCTTCTTCGAGGAGGTGCCGAAGGAACTGATCGAGGCCTCGGAACTCGACGGCGCCAATCCCTTCCAGATCTTCTGGTACGTGGCCCTGCCGCTCGCCAAGTCGGCGCTCGCCACCATCGCGCTCTTTTATTTCGTCTTTCACTGGAACGAGTTCTTCCGGGCGATGATCTATCTTAACGACCAATCGAAATGGCCGCTGCAGGTGGTGCTGCGCCAGTTCGTGGTCGAAGGCGACAAACTCGCCATGGTCGGGGTTGCCGACAGCAACAACTACACTGGCGCCAGCCAGATCAACATCCGGGCGCTGAAGGCCGGCATGATCCTGCTCACCATCGCGCCGATCCTCGCGATCTACCCACTCATCCTGAAGTTCTTCACCAAGGGCACCATGAGCGGTGCGTTGAAGGGCTGACGATGCTGAACCGAAACAGAAAAGCCAAAGCATATTGGGAGGAACAAACATGCTTGGAAAACTGATCCTTGGCGCAACGACGGCCATGGCACTGATGGCGAGCGTGGCGATGCCCGCCTTCGCCGAACCGGTGACGATCCGCGTCGTCTCGAAAGACCTGGTGACCAGCAATCCTGACGACGTGAAGCTGATGAAGGCCTATGAGGAGGCGCTGAAGGCCAAGGGAACCGACATCCACATCCAGATCATCGACCTGCCGTCTTCGGGCTATGCCGACAAGCTGAGCGCGATGCTTTTGTCTGGCGATATACCGGATCTCATCTATTTCCAGGGCGGCGACGCCAAGATGGCCGAACAGGGCGTGCTCGAGGACTGGAACACCTGGCTCCCGAAGACGACCTACCTCAAGGACGCGCTCTTCCCGCACAATGTCGAGCGGCTGAAGAACTATCCCTACCTGCTCTATGTCTACCCGCCGCGGATCCCGCAGCCGGTGATCCGCACCGACTGGCTCGACAAGGCTGGCGTTCCCGCGCCGAAGACCACAGACGACTATGTTGCCCTGTTCAAGGCGGTCAAGGACGGCGACCTCGACGGCAATGGCAAGGCTGACACCTATGGCGTCACGACCGCCGACAATACGCAGGAACTCGACGCGATCTTCAACCAGGCCTTTGGCGTCACCGGCACCTGGATGAAGAATGATGCCGGCGAATGGATCCATGCCCGCGTCTCGGGCGCGGAGAAGGCCAAGATCGCCTTCTACGCTTCGCTGCGCGAACAGGGGCTCTACGACCCGGAATTCATCACCACCAAGTGGGACGTGAAGGAGGACAAGTTCTATTCCGGTCGCGCCGGCGTGATCTTCGGCTCGTCGGCCGAGGTCATCGATATCTATGGCGGCAAGATGCGCCAGGCTCACGCCGACACAACGCTGAGCCTGCTGTCGCCGCCAAAGGGTCCGGCTGGGCAAGGCCTGATGGCCCTCGACGTCTCCAAGGAAGCGCGCGGCCTCGCGATTGCGACCACCTCCGAGCACAAGGAAGAGGTCGTCAAGCTGCTCGATTTCATCGCCAGCCCCGAGGGTCAGGCGATCGAGCGCCTCGGCTTCGAAGGCGAGCAGTTCACCAAGGACGGCGAAACGATCAAGCCGACGGACAAGCTCGCCACCTGGTACGCCCGCTTCCTCGTTGCGGCAAACTGGCAGCCGCCGGTGCAGTGGCTGAGCGAGGCCGCGCAGCAATCGCTGAAAACGATCTCAGCCGACTTCAAGCCGGACAATGCCTTCGTCTGGCCTGCGGAATACGCCACCGACATCGATGCCACGGAAAACGTCTACCGGGCCTGGGTGTACAAGTTCGTCTCCGGCGAAGCCAAGATGGATCAGTGGGACCAGTTCGTTTCCGAATGGAACGCTGCCGGCGGCGAAAAAATGACCGAATATGCAAGGACGGTTCTCAATGACAAATGATGCAACGGGGCTCTCCCTCAAGGGACGGGTTCGTGCGCTTCTCTTTGGCGTCGCCTACGGCGACGCCATCGGGGCGCCCGTCGAAAAGCTCTCCGCAGGGGAAATCCGCGAACGCTATGGCCGGGTGACGTCGCTCGATACGGAGTGGCACCGCATGAGGCAGAGCGAAGCGGCCCGCAACGGCCGTGTCCGCGGTGGCGGCATCGTCACCGACGATACGCTGATGACACTCAGCGTCATGTCGATCTATGACGACGTGATGCGTCACCTTGATGCCTGGGACATGGCTTCCGGCATGGTGCGCGAGATCGCCTGGACGCCGCGCTGGGTACCGGAACTGCAACGCGAAACGATGCTGATCGAGCGGCTGTTCTACCCGGAAAAATGGATCTTCCAGCGCCATCAGCTCTCGGGATGCGACCCGCGCCAGGGCGGCATCGGCAATATGGTCAACTGCGGCGCGGCCATGTACATCGCGCCTGTCGGCGTGGCCAACGCCTGCGATCCGAAGGCCGCCTATGACGAAGCGATCGCCTTTGCGTCCGGCCATCAGCAGAGTTTTGGCCTCGAGGCTGCCGGCGTGCTTGCCGCTGCCGTTGCTGCCGCTTTCGTGCCGGGCACCACGCTCGACACCGTCATCGAAGAAACGCTCGCCGTTGCCAAGGACGGCACGCGCAGTGCGATTGCCGATATCGTGGCCGCCGCGCGTACACTGAAAGGCGCGGACCATCAGACGGTTGTCGCCGAATTCCACCGGATCATCGCCCGCTATTCGCCGATGGGCGACAACGTCCAGCACACGCCGCAGAAGGTAGGCATCGCCACCGACGCCTACCAGCCGTCGCGGCTTCACTCGATCGAGGAACTGCCGTTGGCGCTTGGCTTCGCCGTTGTCAACGACGGGGATTTTTACAAGACGATCGTCGACGGCATCAATTCGGGCCGCGATACGGATTCGATCGGCGTCATGGCTGGCGCGATCCTAGGCGCGATGCACGGCGAGAGCATCATTGACCGGGCGATGGCCTCTAAGCTCGACCGCGTCAACAGGCTCGATCTCTTCCGTTCCGCCGATGCCTTCACCGAAACGGTGCGCGCGATCCAGGCAGCCGATCATAAACGCGAAACGGTGCGCGCGCAGGCGCGCGCGGGGCTCTTTGCCGCCCCAGAACTCACCCAGGTTTCCAGTCTCTAGAATTCGAAAGTATCCGATGCTCAGCACCACAGAAATCTTCGAGCGCATCTATTCCGGCTTCATCGGCAAGGCGATCGGCGTACGTCTCGGCGCGCCCGTCGAACCAACGATCTGGAGCTATGAGCGCATCCGGGACACCTATGGCGAGGTGACGGAGTATCTGCGCGATTTCAAGAATTTCGCGGCGGATGACGACACCAACGGCCCGGTCTATTTCATCCGGGCGCTGCGCGACTACGGTCTCGGCGCAACCGCCGAAGAGGTCGGCAAGACCTGGCTGAACTATGCGGCCGAGGAACACGGCATGTATTGGTGGGGCGGCTTCGGCATCTCGACCGAACATACCGCCTACCGGAACCTTCGGGCCGGCATCCCGGCGCCGCAATCCGGGTCGATTGCGCAAAACGGCACCACCATTGCCGAGCAGATCGGCGGCCAGATCTTCATAGACAGCTGGGGCTGGGTGCATCCGGCCGACCCGAAGGCGGCAGCCGAAGCATCCGCGCGTGCGGCAAGCGTCGCCCATGACGGCGAGGGGTTGCATGGAGCCCGTTTCTGCGCCGCGGCGATCGCCCAGGCCTTCATCGCCAAGAGCATCGAAGACGTTATCGAGACGGGCCTGGCGACGATCCCGGCCGACAGCATCTATGCCAAGGTGTCTCGCACTGTACTCCGTTTCCACGACCGCAACCCGAGTGATTGGCGCGCCTGCCGCGACATGCTGACCGCGGAATGGGGCTATGATCGCTATCCGGGCGTCTGTCACATCATTCCGAACGCCGGCGTTCTCGTCATGGCGCTGATCTATGGCCAGGGAGACCTGCCGCGCACCGTCGAGATCGCGACCATGGCCGGCTGGGACACGGACTGCAATGCCGGCAATGCCGGTGCGATCGTCGGCACCTTGCAGAAGGTTCAGCCGGGCTGGGATAAATACCGCAAGCCGCTCAATGACTTTGTCGTGGCTTCGGGTGTCACCGGTACGATCAACGTCGTCGACGTTCCGTCCTTTGCCCGCGAGCTCACGGTGCTTGCTCTTCGCTTGCAGGGACGCGAGGCGCCGGCGCTCTGGGTGGATGATTTCGAGCGCCGTGGCGTGCGCTTTGATTTCGACGCTCCTGGCGCCACCCATGGTTTCCGCACCGAGCCGTTCAACCAGATCGCAGTCAAGGCATCGACGGAACGGCACACCGAGAGTGCCGGGGGATCGCTTGAAATCCTGCTTGACCGACTGGAGCGCGGCCAGGGTGGGCGGATCTTCTGGAAGCCCTTCTATCGCCGCTCCGACTTCGACGACGAGCGCTACCGCCCGATGTTCACGCCGCTCGCCGACGACGGACAGACGGTGAAGTTCAAGCTCTGGCTCGACCCGTGGAATGGCGACGGCAACCTGCGCGTGGCACCTTACGTCCGTCGTGCCATGAGCGGCACCATTGAGGAAACAGGCTCCTGGCACGTGCCGTCATCGAGCGGCTGGCAGGACTATGAGTTCACCATCCCCGACGGCAATGGCGAGGCGGTCGATGAGATCGGCATCCTGGTCGAATATTTCGGTCGCCTGAAGTTCCTTGGCCGGATGTTCCTTTCGGACTTCTCCGTGTCGGGCAAGGGGCGGGTCGTGATCGAACCGGCAAAGGAAGCGCAGGAATGGGGCGGCATTACGCGCTTTACCTGGAACCGCGGTCACTGGAGCCTGCAGCAGGGCCGTATCCACGCGCATACCGCCACCGACGCGGATGCCTGGACCGGCAATGCCTATCTCCGCGACGTGAGCGTCAAGGCAGAGCTTCAGCCGCTCGCCGGTGCCTCGCATCTCGTCGTGGCGCGCGCTCAAGGGACCAGCCGCTTCTATGCCGCCGGCTTCCAGAATGGCGAAGCGGTCATCCTTCTGGAAGACCATGGCACGAAGGTCCTCGCTCGCAGCCCGTTCCGCATCGAATACGGCCGGAGCTACGCGGTCGACCTCACGGTCCAAGGTGGCAGACTGACGCTTTCCGTTGATGGCGAGCAGGTGCTCAAGGCGGAGGATGCGACGTTGCACTACGGCATGGCCGGGCTGCGCATGGCCTCGGCCGGGCGCATGTCGATCGGCGGGCTCGAGGTCGCCGAGCGCTAATCGCGCGAAGCAGAAAGGAAGGGAGGAAGCATGTCCGAGATAGAGCTCAGAAGTGTCGGCAAGAGCTACGGTAGTGTCGCCGTGCTCAACAACATCTCGCTGGAGATGGGTGACGGCGAATTCGTCGTGCTCGTCGGCCCTTCGGGATGCGGCAAGTCCACGCTGTTGCGCATGATCGCCGGGCTGGAGGATATTTCAGCCGGCGACATCACCATCGGCGGCAAGGTCGTCAACGACATGCCGGCGAAGGAGCGCGACATCGCCATGGTCTTTCAGTCCTATGCGCTCTATCCGCACATGAAGGTCGCCGAGAACATGAGCTTCGCGCTGAAGCTCGCCGGCGCGCCGAAAGCCGAGATCCAGAAGCGCGTGACGGAGGCGGCAGAAATCCTCGGTCTGGAAAAGCTGCTCGACCGCCTGCCGCGCGAACTCTCCGGCGGCCAGCGCCAGCGCGTCGCCATGGGACGCGCCATCGTGCGGGATCCGCGCGCCTTCCTGTTCGACGAGCCGCTTTCCAATCTTGATGCAAAGCTGCGCGTGAAGATGCGCGGCGAGATCAAGAAGCTGCATCAGCGTCTGCGCCGGACAATGGTCTACGTCACCCACGACCAGACCGAGGCAATGACCATGGCCGACAAGATCGTGGTGATGAATGGAGGCAGGATAGAGCAGGCTGGCGCACCGCTTGATCTCTACAACGATCCCGACAATCTTTTCGTGGCCGGCTTCATTGGCTCTCCAGAGATCAACCTCATAGAAGCAATCGCTGACGGTGACACGGCATTGACCCGCGGCGGCATTTCACTGCCGCTCGGACGGCGGATCGAGCCGGGCATGCGCATCGTTTGCGGTATCCGCCCACAGCACATTGCGCTTGGGACAACGGGTGTGCCGGGTCGGATCAGCCTGGTCGAACCGACAGGGGAGGACCAGGAAATTGTCGTCGACATGGGCGGCGAGGACATCTCGGTGGTCGTTCACGGCGGCAATCTGTTGTCGGCTGGCCACGATGTGAAGCTTGAGATCGATGCCGCCAAGGTGCTGCTCTTCAGCAAGGAAACCGGGGAGCGCATCCGATGACACCTTTCGCCAGGAGGCATTTCGATCCCGCTGCCAAGGGGCCGCTTGCCGGGACACGCGTGCTCGATCTCTCCCGTCTTGTCGCCGGCAACATGCTCTCCTTGCAGTTGGCCGATGCCGGTGCCGATGTCATCAAGATCGAGCCGCCGACCGGCGATCCGCTTCGGGACTGGAAGGATGACGGCCACTCGCTCTACTGGAAGACCTATAGCCGCAACAAACGCTCCGTCGTTCTCAATCTTCGGCAAGCGGCCGCGATGCAGGCGCTTTGGGCTCTGATCGAAACGGCCGACGTCTTCATCGAAAACTTTCGGCCGGGAACGTTGGAGCGCATGGGTCTGTCGCCGGAGGCACTGCACGCCCGCAATCCCAACCTGATCATCGTCCGCATCTCCGGCTTCGGCCAGACTGGCCCATACGCCCAGTTCCCCGGCTTCGGCACGATTATCGAAGGCATGAGCGGGTTTGCCTACCGCACCGGCTTCCCTGACCGGGAGCCCGTGCTGCCGCCGCTGGCGCTGGCGGACATGATTGCCGGTGTCTATGGCAGTTCCGCCACCGTGACGGCGCTGCTTGCGCGCGATCGGGGCTTTGCTAAGGGACAGGTGATCGACCTGTCCCTGCTGGAGCCGATGTTCTCGGTGCTCGGCCCTGAGGCTGCGATTTATCAGACGACCGGCAAGATCAAGGAGCGTGTGGGCAGCGCCTCCAACACCGCCGCGCCGCGCAATGTCTACCGCTGCCGCGACGGCAAATACGTGGCACTCTCCGGCTCGACGCCGCAGGTCGCAAGGCGGATTTTCGAGATCATCGGCCGTGCCGACATGAACAATGATCCGCGTTTTGCGACCAATTCCGAGCGCGTGAAAAATCGTGACTTGGTCGATGAGGCCGTCGGCGGGTGGTTCGCAAGGCACGATCATGACGATGCCCTGCAAATCATGCGCGATGCCGGCGCGACCGTCGGACCGATCTACAACATCGCCGATGCTGCTACGGACCCGCATTTCGCCGAACGTGAGGTGATCGTCGACGTTGAGGATCCTGAGTTCGGCAGCCTGCCCATGCACAACATCGTGCCCCGGCTTTCCGCAACACCGGGCGTCTGGCGCAGACCGGCCCCCTCGCTTGGCGAGCATACGGAAGAAATTCTGGCCGAGGTCGGGTTTAGCGCAGAGACCATCGAAGCGATCGTACGGGGAGAGGCTGCGTAATGCGGAAGTCAAGCAGCATTGGTGAGGGGATTGAAGGTTTGGCGGCGCTGGATCATGGTCCAGAG